>DASVLZ010000257.1:0-9011 GCA_036384615.1 Sediminibacterium sp. | reverse complement strand
TTTCCTTGCGTCTTTCCGCCAGTATCTTTGTAATTGCCTCAGTTTGTGTAGCTGCTGTCAACGGTATAAAAGCTCCTGTTTTCCATCTCTTCACAAGCAGTGTATTCAGGTCGGTCATGGCATCGGCAACATTCCCCAGTCTGGCCTTACTTTCTGCACGTATGAGGTACATTTCATTGGTTGCAAACCCTGAGAACTTGGAAGGAATGACGTTGCCGTTATAATCGCCCTTGTATGCTATACCCGTAGCTCCGTTATTCCTGAAGAAAAGGCCTTTTCTCAGGTCATTGGCTGCATAGCTTTTGTACAGCATGCTATCCACCTTAAGATTGGAATAAGAAGCTATACCAAACGAATTACAGGTAGCATAAAAAATAACTTCCGGTACACAATTGGGATAGGCAGGGAAGGTAATGGTAGCAGCAGCACTGAAGTTGTTGTAATCTATGAGCGTATTATACGCTTTCAGCACGGCATCAGATGCTTCCAGTGATCTTGCATAGTTGCCCTGTGTGAGCCATATCCTTGCCAGCAGCGCCTGTACAGCCAACTGCGATGGCTGGGTGAGATAAGAGCTTGTTAGCGGAAGCAGGCCCATGGCTTCTTTGAGATCCTGGTGTATACGCTGGTAAGTTTCTTCCACGCTGGCGCGGGGAAACAGTTCATTCACACTTGAGCTTGTTTTCAACGGAATGCCCGCATCCTTTGCCGCTGTGGCAGCATCGTAAGGAGGCGCGAATAACTGTGCCAGTTCATAAAAAGCAAATGAGCGAAAAAATAAAGCCGCACCCCGCAAGGTATTCAGGCTGGCCTGGCTGGAACTCGTGGGTTTTATTTTCTGAATGCCGTCCAGCACTACATTAGCGTATCCTATCGCCTGGTAAGCCATCTGCCAGTCAAATCCTTTTTCTCCGTTATAAATATCTTTTGCCCAGATATAAGTATTGCGTTCCTGTGTTGTTGAAGTGGCCTGCCAGGCAGGATATTCCACGTAAAAATTATCGGATCCTATCATTCCGAGTGCAGGCAGCCAGTTATTCATCACAACATCATTATTCAATATAGCCTGGTAGTCTTCTATTGTAGACGGCATTACATCTGCCTTGTTGGATTTGATATCGAGAAACGCATCCTGTTTTGCGCAGGAAGAGAGCCATATGGAAAACAGGAAATAGCTGATCTTTTTCATGTGTGTGTTTTTTTTGAAGTTTAGAGATCGATCCTGATACCTGCTGAAACAGTAAGGCTTGCAGGTATTGCTGCGGTGAAGATGTTGTCGAGGCTGTCAGGATCCAGTCCTGATGTATTGGCCCGCCAGAGTATGCCCAGGTTAGAGACATACAGGTAGCATTCCGCTTTTTCAAAAGGAAGCCTTTTATACTGTGATTGTAAGAAGGTATAAGAAAGCGAAACATCGCGCAGGCGGATATGGTCTGCCCTTTCTACCAGAACAGATGCATTCTGGTAGAATGTATTGCGGTTATTGTTGGAAGGATATACCAGTGATGGCACATAAGTAACCGCCTCATCGCCCGGTTTCTGCCAGCGTTGGGAATAATCGCTGTGAGGGCCTGAAAGCACATTCTGGTAATTCAGTGATGTGGAACGTTTACGGTAGTAATAACCGAATTTACCTGTAATGTTGAACGACAATGACCAGTTGCCATAACGAAAACTATTGCGCAATGCAGCAGTTACCACAGGTCTTGAAGGGCCGTTATAGATAAGACTATCCATAGGTGTGGATGAAATAATAGAGGTATAGTCTTTACTCGCCTTTCCATTCAGGCTGCCTATCGGATCTCCGTTAACAGGGTCAAGACCCAGCCAGCGGTAAGAATAGATACCGAACAGGCTGTTGCCTTCCACTGCATATACGCCTGATGCCGCAGGTAAGCCTGGTGAAGGACTTGCCTCGGCTAATGAACTGGGCAGGTAACGGGTATCGAAACGGGTAACACGGTCAAAAGCGGTGCTGATATACATGCTGGTTTCCCATACCAGCCTTCCCCTTGTGTTATGGCTGTTGAGGGTAAGATCAATACCCCGTGTAACCATTGAGGCTGCATTGCCTTTGAATGATGTGAAACCTGTTGACGGCGCCAGCGGCGCTGCTTCGATAAGATCGGAGGCTGCTTTTTCGTACCATTCCAATGAACCGCTCAACCGGTGATCCAAGGCGGTGAAATCAATACCCATATTCAGGTTGCGCACCCGCTCCCACCGGAGTGCGGGGTTGGGGGGACTGGCGATAGTAGCATAGGGAAGCCCGGTAAGGCTGCTGGCGCGATAGGTGGCTGTTAGGTAGGCGGATGCATTGTATACATTGCCATTGTAGCCGAAGCTGCCACGGAGTTTGAGACGGGAGAGCCAGGAAATATGAAACCATTTTTCGCGTGACATTTCCCAGCCTGCACCTGCAGACCAGAGCGGTGTGATCTTATCGTTGGTATTTACGCCAAAGATGTTGGCGCCATCTTTACGCGCGCTGGCGCTGATGGAATATTTTTCCTGGTAATACCAGGCGCCATTCACATAATACGATACATAGCGGTTATCGGTTCCCGATACATCGGCATCGGGCGAAGGTATCCTTGCATTGCCTGAAGGATATACGGGGATGGATGTGCTGTAATTAAGATTGCCTACTCCTGTGCCGAACGCATCATCATACCCATAAGAAGTTCTTCCATAAGAAGAGGTGGTTGTTGACCTGATCTCTGCGCCGGCAATGATATTGACTGCATGCCCGTTATGCCAGTTCTGTGCAAACTCCATCTGTGCGCGAAGGCTGTAAGAAGCCAGCGTGGATTGACCTAACTGCAATACACCGCCTTTCGGTAACTGGTAAGTGATCTCGCCGGTAGTGGCATTGCGTACAGAGAAACGGTTTACGAGGTTGCGTGCATAATAGGTTCCCAGGCTGTTCAGCGTACGCGATTGCCCGAACTGCCGCTCATCCTGGTATTGCAGCGATGCGGTAAATGCATCCAGGAACTTATATTTTACGGAAGTCCGCAAAAGCAGGTTTTGCGTGGAAGATGTTTTATCGGCCAGGGCTATTTCATCCAGCGGGCGATAACGCCAGTCGAGAAAACCGAGGGTTTGCATACTATCCACATACGATGCGCGGTAATCACGCACTATCGGAAGCGCATTACCTGATGCATCTGCCAGCTGGGCATACGGGTACAGGGCACCATAAGAGCCGCCTACAGGTACGGAACCATATTGGGAGGGATTGCTTTCATCATCATCCGTGCGGCTATAAAAAATGCCGCCGGTGATCTCGAGATTCCTTACCGGTTGAAATATGCCTGTTGCATTTACCGTCATGCGGTCTGTCTTCGTGCGGATAAGTTCACGCTGGTTTTTATCGAAGCCTACCGACATATGATACCGGCTATTGCGTGTGCCGCCCTGCATGGAAAGCGCATATTGCTGTTTCAGCGAGGGCCGGTATACGTATTTTGAAAAATCGTTCCGCACATCTATTGAGGAGAGGGCCTGCAGTTGTGCAGAAGCCTCGGCAGCTGTTAACTGCCCCGCACGTTGCGCTGCAAGGATCTCCACGGCTGGCGATACAGGTGGCCGCGAAGTGGTGTTAGACAGGTTGGAATTAAAGAAGCCATTGTTAAACAGCAAAGTTTCCACACCTATATAATCGCTGCTCTGCAGAAAACGCCTCGAATAGTTGAGATCCGGTTTGGCAGACCAGGTAAGGTTGGAGTTGAAGGATATTTTCAGCGGCTGACTAAAAGCCGCTTTTTTAGTGGTGATCACGATCACGCCGTTGGCGGAACGCGATCCCCAGATGGCGGAAGCTGCTGCATCCTTCAATACGGTGATAGACTCGATATCATTGGGGTTGATGCTTTCAATATCTCCCTCAAAAGGAAAATTATCGAGTACGATCAGCGGATCTGCACTTACGCGGTCATCGATAGTGCTGCGCCCGCGTATGGAGATGCCCAGTTTTTCATTGGCAGGCAAAGAACCCGATGCTCCGGCAGGTTTCTGGAACACCAGGCCGGGCGTGATCCCATCCAGCCTGCCCAACACATCTGATGATACGCTTCGGTTGAAAAGAGCGTTGTCGATCTTCACAAAAGACCCTGTGCTGCGCAGCCGGTTAATGCTCTGGTAACCGGTATTCACCACCACTTCATCCAGCATATCGCTGCCGGGTTGCAGGGTAATGGTGATCATTTCTGTGTAGCTGGTAACTGTGCGGGAGAAGGAGAGATAACCTAAGCCGTTTACGACAAGCGTATCGGGGAGACTGGCGGCTTTGATGGAAAAACTGCCATCGGCAGCGGAAACGGTACGGGTATGGTTCTTTTTCAGCAAAATGCTGGCGCCTGCTACAGGGTTTCTGTCGGCAGACTGTAACTTGCCTCTCAGAAGAGGCTGGGAAAGGCTTAATAATGGACATAGCAATGCCAGTAAGCCAAAAATGCGTGTCATGGCAGTTAAAGTTTTGTGTTGAAAATGGTTTGCGGTTCGTAAAGGGGATACGGTTGCCTAAACCGGGTTCTTCGGTTTTTTGGCAAACTGTGTTTTCAACAAACAAAGGGCCGCTCCGCGGGGGGATATGACGGAGGGATTTTTTTCAGCATGCACTGAATGGCGGCAAACAAAGGGGTAAGATATGTAACTGAAACGAAAGAGCGATATATCTCCTCCGGCTACCCGGTTTGAACGGATCTCCCATTTCACCAGTACCTGCGGGTCCCTTGCGGGAACCTTTCCGGTGGCATACCGGAAAGCATTGGTGAATGTTCCCTGTCGTACCATGTGAGATATACCAAAGAATCAGAGCAGGCTCTGAAGCGGTTGCCAACATAAAGTTGCAGCTGCATAAAATCAAATATACTGTTTTCCTATATAGTATAGGAAAATATTTTTCAAGTTTTCGTTTTCGTGAACATGGGTAAACAGAGCGACAAGACGAAGATTGACCTGTACGTGATCAATAAGGTGCGTGAATACCGTATTGCCCGCAACCTTACCCAAACACATATTGCCGTTCACCTGGGATTGTCTGTTGGCTTCATCGGGCATATAGAAAGCCCCAGGTTTGTTGCCAAATACAATATTGCACACCTGAACGCGCTGGCAAAACTCTTCAAATGTTCGCCCAGGGATTTCTGGCCGGAGAAGGCTTTATAGGAAGCAATTCTTTTCCCAATAATTCGGAGAATACTGCGTACAAATACCTGGCAAAAAGGTTTGTCCGATGTTTCTTACATTCACATAACAATAGCTGCCGGTCTTGCCTGGGCAGCAACCCCTCTTACCATCAAACCATTGCACAACATGAGAAAAAGTATACTGCTCGTACTGCTGTTCCCCCTGCTGGCCACCTCGCAGCAGACTAATAACTGGATAAAGGAGAATTACCGTAAAATGGAAGTATACATCCCCATGCGTGACGGGGTAAAACTGTTCACATCCATTTATATTCCTAAAGACCAGGGCGAAAAACATCCCATCCTGCTCACCAGAACACCGTATTCATGTGCGCCTTACGGGGAAGATAAATTCCCGAATATGCCCGCCACCCACTATAAAGAATATTATAAAGGCGGCTATATCATGGTAAGGCAGGATGTGCGGGGAAGATGGATGAGCGAAGGCACATTCGTGGATGTGCGGCCTTATATCGAGAATAAAAAAGCAGGGCAAACAGATGAATCCACGGATACTTATGATACCATCGACTGGCTGGTAAAAAATATTGGGAACAACAACGGGCGTGTAGGTGTATTTGGTATCTCATACCCCGGATTTTATTCTACTATGGCGGCGTTGAGTAATCACCCCGCATTAAAGGCGGTGAGTCCGCAGGCGCCGGTGACAGATTGGTTCATGGGTGATGATTTTCACCACAATGGCGCTTTTATGGCCATGGATGGATTCGCGTTTTACAGCGGCTTTGGAAAACCCAGGCCCGTACCCACAACGGTTGGCCCCAAAGGCTTCGACTATCCCACACATGATAATTACGAATTTTACCTGCGCACCGGCGGATTATCTGAACTCGCTGCACTGATGGGCGACAGCATCGCTTTCTGGAAAGATATGTATGCACATCCCAATTATGATGACTGGTGGCAGGCACGCAATGCTTCCAATTTTGTGAAACATGTGGGACCGGGAACGGCAACACTGGTAGTGGGCGGGTTGTTTGATGCGGAAGATTGCTATGGTGCATGGAAAGTGTATAAGTCAACTGAAGCTGCGCATGTAAATGATAATAAGGTAGTGATCGGTCCCTGGTACCATGGCCAGTGGGCGAGTGGCGATGGCACCAAACTGGGTAATGTACAGTTCGGAAGCAATACCAGCGAATGGTATGGTACCAATATTGAGCTTCCGTTTTTTAATTACTACCTGAAAGGCATAGGATCGGTGGAAAAGATCAGCGAAGCCAACATATTTTTTACAGGAGAAAATAACTGGAGGCAATTATCCGAGTGGCCGCTCAGTTCGCTGCAGAAAAAACCGTTGTACCTGAATGAGCATGGTAAACTGTCGTTCACAGGCGCTTCCCGTAAAGGCAGTTTTGCAGAATATACCAGCGATCCTGCCAAACCGGTACCTTATTCCGAAGCGGTACATTTCAGGCGCACAAGAGAATATATGACCGATGACCAGCGGTTCGCATCACGCAGGCCCGATGTGCTCGTATTCCAGACAGATACGCTGGAGGAAGACCTGACATTGGGTGGCCCTCTTACAGCAGACCTGAAAGTATCCATGTCGGGAACAGATGCGGATTTTATCGTGAAGCTGATCGATGTATTTCCTGATGCATTCACTTACCCCGGGCAACAGGGCACTTATCCTATGGGAGGATACCAGATGCTGGTACGCGGAGATGTGATGCGGGGCAAGTACAGGAACAGTTTTGAAAAACCGGAACCCTTTGTACCTGGCAAAGCCGCCAGGGTAAGTTATGTAATGCCTGATATAGCGCATACTTTCCGGAAAGGGCATCGCATCATGATACAGATACAGAGCAGCTGGTTTCCGCTGGTGGATCGTAACCCGCAAAAATTTATGAACATCTACCAGGCAACCAAAAAAGATTTTCAGAAAGAAACCATTAAAGTGTATCTCGATGAGTCGAAGATCGTGCTGCCTGTGTTACCAAAATAGCATAATACATATATCATGCGCATATCCTTACTGATCATTACGCTCGTAGCGGCGATACATGCCCAGGCGCAATTGCCTTTTAACGGGCTGAATAATTCACTGGGTAACCTGTTTACTTTATCAGGTGCTAAAACGCGATCCATTTCGCCGGAAAATTTCAAAGGCGAAAAAGGAAAAGGTGGCATGGCCACCACCGGCACAGGTGCGATGGCTGCCCGCGACCTGGGCAGCCCATGGAAAATATCACCGTCTGTGGTCATCAAAGCCAAAACCACTTTTACCATTGCAGAGATCGATTCATCAGGCTGCATCAACCATATATGGATGACGCCTACCGGCAACTGGCGCTATTCCATCCTGCGTTTTTACTGGGATGGAGAAACCACTCCCAGCGTGGAAGTGCCTGTAGGCGATTTCTTCGGCATGGGCTGGGGGCAATATGCGCCGCTGAATTCACTGGCGGTTTGCGTAAACCCGGGCAGTGCTTTTAACTGTTACTGGCCGATGCCTTTCCGCAAGAGCTGCCGTATTACCATGGAGAACATCGATGAAAAAGATATGGTATTGTATTATACCGTGGACTATACACTCACAAACATACCTGCCGATGCAGGTTATTTTCATGCACAGTTCCGCCGGGTAAATCCCAACCCGTATAAACAGGATGTGGTACTGCTCGATGGCGTAAAAGGTAAGGGCCAGTATGTAGGTACGTATATTGCCTGGGGCGTACACAATAATAGCTGGTGGGGCGAGGGAGAGATCAAATTTTATATGGATGATGATGGCCAGTACCCGACCATCTGCGGCACCGGAACAGAAGATTATTTTGGCGGGTCTTATGATTTTGATACGCGAAAGAAAAATGCAGCCGGTGTGATGGAAACCAATTATACGGAATTCAGCACACCTTATTCCGGGCTGCACCAGGTGATCCGCGGCGATGGGCATTATGCCGTTCAGCAACGCTTTGGATTATACCGCTGGCATATTACCGACCCGATACGTTTTGAGAAGAACCTGAAAGTAACCATACAGGCGCTGGGCTGGCGCGATGGCGGACGCTACCTGCCTTTGCAGGATGATATTGCCAGCACGGTATTCTGGTACCAGACGGAAGGACATGCTGCATTTCCTGCATTCCCATCTAAAGATGCGTTGGAAGTGAATTGAGCGGACTGTACATTTCTTCAGGATTTTTCTATTGCCCCTGCAACAAAATAAATATCGGGCCCGGTAGCTTTTACAGGAAAACGATAATCGGTTCCGGCTGTTAAAGGCATACTTACTTCATCGGGATGAACATATAGTTTTCCATTCTGCCCCTGCTGCAGCCGGAACAGCAGGGGATATTCCCCGATACTATCCACCCTGATCACCCGGATACATAATACCAGCAGACCGGACCCATCTTCATCATCCTGCAGGCTGATCAGCCTGGCAGTAACCATACATTTATTATCAATGATGCGTACCATCCTGCTTTAAAGATAGCAGCTTTCCTTACATCACACTTATATCGCAGATGATATCGTACCCTACCTGACGGATATTGTTTACCTGCACAAGGGAATCTATTCCCCCGTATGAAAGAGAAGACGGAATAGTTGTTCTGTTGAAATCATGATTGCCCGCCATACCCGGGAACGGATCCCCGGGATCCCCTTCGTTGCTGTTTTTTTCGAGATGCCCTTTTCCATCTGCCTGCATAAGGCCTACTTTATAATGCCTCGGGTTGGTATTATCAGGCATGGCATCATCCACATGCCAGATCAATAGTCCGCCTGCAGGCAGGAAGCGATCAAATAAATCCTGCTGCCGGTTCTCCAGCAAAAAATATTCATTAC
>DASVLZ010000256.1:0-4556 GCA_036384615.1 Sediminibacterium sp. | reverse complement strand
TTAATGCCCCTCAGTTTCCGCATCATGGCAGTAGTGCTCCTGTCGGCAACCGGCCTATGGCTGCTGGTGATCAGGCTGTCGGTAAGCATGGCCATCCTGCTCAGCGGATCGGGCCTGCGTTTGAATTTGGATATGATGTCTTCATTATAAAAAAGCGTGAACACACTATCCGTTTTGCTGATATCGATGATGCCGGGTTTGAACTTATCATGCGTGAATACATTCGCAAATTTGTAACGGTCTTTCACACCGTCCACGCCCAGTATTTTGCCTGTCCACATTTCCTGCTGCGGGTTACGCGGCTGCACAAAGAGGAAATCGGTACCGGTAGCGCCCAGTATGGTTACGGGCTCTTTAAACATTACCAGGAGAGAATTGGGTTCTTCCAGCCCGGTAAAATAGTAGAAGTTCTTGCTTTGCGCATAGATATAATCCACGTCATTGTTCCGCACCCTTACCTGCGAGGCAAAGAAAAAGGCCACGGAATTTTTGGGCATCATGGCCCTGAAAGCTTCCCTGCGGCCGGCATGGAATTCGGGTGTCAGGTAATCATTAGGGTATTCTGTGGTTTGCTGCGCCTGCAGAAAAAGCGGGAGGGCAAGCAAACCCAGCAGTAGTTTTCTGGTCATTGTGAGGAGGTTTTTAAGTAGCGCTAAAGCTAATTTTTTTATGATTTTTTCACGCTTTTTTTGGATGAATGAAAAAAAATGCCCGGTAAGCAGCCCGCGGGGCAATGCAATGCAGGCTAAAGACCTATTTTTGCCGCGTTATGAGTATACAGCAGGACAACCGTTTCCAGGCCATTATTTCGCATGCGAAAGAGTATGGTTTTGTTTTCCCCAGCAGTGAAATATATGACGGGCTCAGCGCCGTATACGATTATGGTCCCTGGGGAAGCGAGCTGAAAAAGAATATCCGCGATTACTGGTGGAAAAGCATGACGCAATTACACGAAAACATCGTGGGTATTGATGCTGCCATCTTCATGCACCCCACCACCTGGAAAGCAAGCGGGCATGTAGACAATTTCAGCGACCCGATGATCGATAACAAAGACAGTAAAAAAAGATACCGGGTAGATCACCTGCTGGAAGCCAAAGCCGATGAGCTGAAAGAGAAAGGCCAGGAGAAAGAAGCCGAAGCGTTGCTGATGTCGATGGACAGCCTGCTGGCAGCCGAAGATTTTGAGGGACTGAAAAAACTCATCACTGATCAGAAGATCGTTTGCAGCGTAAGCGGTACGGCCAACTGGACGGATATACGCCAGTTTAACCTGATGTTCTCCACGCAGCTGGGTTCTGTAGCCGATGATGCGGATACTATTTACCTGCGCCCGGAAACCGCACAGGGTATATTCGTGAATTTCCTGAACGTGCAGAAGTCCGCCCGTATGAAGATACCCTTCGGTATTGCACAAACCGGTAAGGCATTCCGTAACGAGATCGTTGCCCGCCAGTTCATCTTCCGCATGCGCGAATTTGAGCAGATGGAAATGCAGTTCTTCGTGCGCCCCGGCACAGAAGGCGAATGGTATAAATACTGGAAGGAAGCGAGGTTGCAATGGCATCTCGGCCTGGGCATCGACCCGTCAAAATACCGCTACCACGACCATGTGAAGCTGGCGCATTATGCCAAGGAAGCATGTGATATCGAATACGAATTTCCTTTCGGGTTCAAGGAAGTGGAAGGCATTCATTCGAGGAGCGATTTTGACCTGAGCCAGCACCAGCAGTACAGCAAAAAGAAGATGCAGTATTTTGATACGGAGATCAACCAGAACTATGTGCCGTATGTGGTGGAAACATCCATAGGGCTTGACCGTATGTTCCTGCTCATCCTCTCCAATGCATACGAGGAAGAAACCATCTCTAAAGAAGACGGCAGCACCGACAGCCGCGTGGTGATGCGTATACCTGCAAAGCTGGCGCCCATTAAACTGGCCGTATTGCCATTAACCAAAAAAGACGGCCTGCCTGAACTGGCGCGCGAACTGATCGATGCCTGCAAACCCTATTTCCATTGTTTTTACGAGGAGAAGGATACCATCGGCAAACGCTACCGCCGCCAGGATGCCATCGGCACGCCGTTTTGTATTACCGTTGACCACCAAACCAAAGAAGACCGTACGGTAACCGTGCGTTACCGCGATACGATGGTGCAGGAAAGGATACTGATAGATAAAGTGCGTGATATGGTCATGGAACAGATCATCTGATCATAACAGGAGCATACACCTTACACATGGAACAACCCAAAACCTGGAAATGGCAGCTGGCGCAGCAACTGGAGTACAGGTGGTGGCAGCGTTACCTGCGCAATAAGCAAACCGCCGATTACCTTCCCTGGAAACTGGCATACTGGAACAAACTGCTCGCAACCGTTGCTCCCCATATGCCGCAGGAAAACAACCTGTCCATACTGGATGCGGGTTGCGGCCCCGCGGGTATATTCATGGCGCTGGATGGCAACAGGGTGGAGGCGATAGATCCGCTGTTAGACAAATACGCAGACCTTCCGCATTTCATACCAACCGATTATCCCTGGGTGAACTTTACCACGCTCTCACTGGAAGCACTCGATAAAACGGACCATTACGACAGGATATTCTGTCTCAATGCCATCAACCATGTGAACGATCTTTCCACGTGTTATAACAACCTCATACAAGCATTGAAACCCGGCGGCTACCTGGTGATCTCCACCGATGCACACCGGCACCGGCTCCTGAAAAAAATATTCCAGCTCATCCCCGGCGACATGCTGCACCCCGTACAACTGGATATCAACGAATACGAATCACTGCTCACAGACAGGAGCATGCAGATCATCCAGCACATCCTCTATAAAAGGGAAGCCATTTTTGATTACTATATTACTGTAGCGAGGAAGACAGCCGTTAGACATTAGTCCCCACGGTACACGTGGGGGGAAGCCTTAGCTAACAGCTAATGGCCAACTATCCATACAATTCCAGGTGGATCGCCTTCTTATCATACCCCATATTCAGGATACGCTGTTTGGCTTCATCGATCATTACTTTCCAGCCGCAGAGGAAAAATTTGGCGGGCTTTTTACCGTTTTCGGTGAGGGCTTCGTATACAGGATGTACATATCCCTTATTGGCGCCTTCGGGTATCTGTTCTTCCCTCGAATAGCAGGGATGGAAATGGAAACCGGGCTCCTGCGCTTCCAGTTGTTTCAGTTCATCCACATATAATCCATCGCCGAAAGTACGGCAGCCGAAGATCAGGTGAATATTGCGGTGCGGCAGTTGATGCGCATGCAGGAAATGGGCCATGGAACGGAAAGGCGCTATGCCGGTGCCGGTACAGATCAGGTACAGGTCTTCTTCTATTGTTTCCGGTAGCGTAAATTTTCCCTGCGGACCGCGGAGCAGGAGTTCTGAACCTACGCTCACTTCACTAAAAAGGTATTGCGTGCCCAGCCCGCCTTCGAGCAAAACGATCACCAGCTCAAATACATTGGTGCCATCAGGGGCGGAAGCTATCGAATAACTTCTCCACCGCTTGTTGCGCTGTTCATGAATGGGCAGGTCCAGTGTAACAAACTGCCCGGGTTTGAAATCAAAGGATGCTACTTCCGGCACCTGTATCCAGAACCGCCGGGTTTGCGCGGTGGCATTCTCGATACGGATCACCGTTCCTTTTCTCCATGGCTCAAGCATAAGGACAAAATTTTCTCAATATAATGAGAATTTGAAGAAAGGTCAAATGTGAAACGTCAAAAGTGAAAGGGCAACAGCTTCTTTCACTTTTGACGTTTCACATTTGACCTTTCTCACTTCTGCACAATCACTTTCTGCACGTAGGTCTTTTTGTTGTGCGATATTTTCAGCATATACACATCCGATCCCGCCGCATGCGAATCGATCTGGTTACTGTATTTACCTGTAAAGCCTGATTTGAACTCATTGTATATTTTTTGCCCGGATGAACTATACAGTTCAATAGACAGGTCCGCCCTCGATGATACTTCAAAGCTGAGGTTGAACAGGCCGTTATTCGGGTTGGGAGTAACTGATAGATTGATCTCTCTCGCCGCGGCTACAGGGTCTATGGCTGTGAGCACATAGTTAATGGTATTCGATGTTTTCTGGCAGCCGAATGCATCGGTGGCAACCACTTTGTATACGCCGTTGCGGGTGGGTTTATACTTCACACCGCCTGCCCCGTTGATCGCCGTATCGTTGATATACCATTGATTGCCCGAAGCAGCGCTGCTCACAAGTGAATCGCCCACCAGCGTGATCGTGGGCGCCACGGCATCCGTAGCTACCACGGCTATCCTGTCGCTGGTACAGCCGGAGAGCACACGGGTATCATAAAAGAAATAATAATACTGCCATTCAGATGCACCGCTGGTATGCGCGCTGTTCCCTGTAAACTGCATCACATTTGCCAGCGTGGTGGGGTAGGTGGAACTGGTGGTGATATTGTTATTGCGGAACAGTGTGGCTCCCTGGGTAGCCGTCAGTGATCCATCCATCTCCGTTCCATCCTGGTTAAGCAGTATGATGTTGATGATATGATCGCCTG
>DASVLZ010000255.1:0-4429 GCA_036384615.1 Sediminibacterium sp. | reverse complement strand
ACCAGATATCCATCAGCAACAGCATCAGCAGCCTCCGTTTCCTGAGCAGCACCGACTGGCGCGAGTTCGTGGAATCTACCAGCGTGGTGGAAAAAGTATTGTCGGACGATGTGAACGGTATTTACCGGGCCATGGATTTTTACACCCGCGACCAGTACCGCCATGCAGTGGAAAAGATCGCCAAGCACAGCAGCAAAAGATCTGAAAAAGATATCGCCGAATATGCCATACAACTCTCCAGGCAAAACCAGGCATCCGGTAAGAACGATCCTGTAAAATGGCATGTGGGATATTACCTGATAGATAAAGGCGTGAAGGAAGTGGAGATATATGCATCTATGAAACTGGGTTTCTGGGAGCATATTAAAAGAGGCTTTAATAAAATTCCTTTACTAGGGTATACAGGAAGTATCTTCCTGATAACCCTGCTGTTCAGCTGGCCGCTCTGGAGCCGGGTGTATACAGGCGCACCCGTGCAATGGGAGCAGATAGGCCTGTTGCTGCTGATCATATTGGGCACCAGCCAACTGGCGCTTACGCTTGCCAACTGGGTTGCCACGCAACTGATACGCCCATTCTTAATGCAGCGGATGGATTATTCCAAAGGCATACCCGGCGAGTACAGCTCTATGGTGGTAATACCCACACTGCTGAATTCCATACAGGATGTTGACAGGCTTGCCGAAGGGCTGGAAGTACGCTTTCTGGCCAACCGGGATGCCAATCTTTCCTTTGCATTGCTTACCGATTACAAGGATGCCCCGCAGGAACATATGCCCGGTGATGATGCCCTGTTGCTCGAGGCAAAAGACAGGATCATAGGCCTCAACAGGAAGTACGGAAGGCAGGTGAACGATACCTTCTTTTTATTTCACCGCCCACGGAAATGGAACCCGCAGGAAAATGTATGGATGGGATATGAACGCAAACGGGGCAAGCTGGGCGAACTGAATGCATTGCTGAGGGGGCGTAACAAAGAATATTTTTCGCTGATAGTAGGAGAGGAATCCGTTTACCGGAAAGTGAAATACGTGATCACGCTGGATACCGATACGCTACTTCCACGCGATGCTGCATGGAAGCTGGTGGGCACACTGGCGCATCCATTGAACCATGCAGTGTATTCAGAAAAAAAGCAACGCGTGGTGCAGGGCTATACCATTCTGCAGCCGCGGGTGTCGAACAGCCTGCCGGTAGACGGCAGCTCGCTGTATGCACGCATTCATGGCAACGAGCCAGGAACTGATCCTTACACCCGCGCCATATCCGATGTATACCAGGATCTTTTTAAGGAAGGATCTTTCATAGGCAAAGGCATTTATGATGTGGATGCATTTGAACTGGCACTGGCAAACCGGTTCCCGGATAACAGGATACTGAGCCATGACCTGCTCGAAGGCTGTTATGCACGCGCAGGACTGGTGAGTGATGTACAGTTGTATGAAGAATACCCTTCTTCTTACCAGGCAGATGCCAGGAGAAGACACCGCTGGACAAGAGGCGACTGGCAGATAGCGCAATGGATCATGCCATGGGTGAGGGGGCATGACAGGAAACTGCACCGCAATCCCATATCTGCATTATCTGTATGGAAGATATTCGATAACCTGCGGCGCACATTCGTTTCGCCGGCACTGGTGATCATGCTGGCATACGGATGGATATTTTCCTCAGCGCCCTGGTTCTGGACCCTTGCGGTGCTGCTCATAAAGATATTGCCCGCTGTTGTTGTATTCTGCTGGGAGCTGCTGCGGAAACCGCAGGATGCATTGTTTGTGCCGCATGCCATGTATGCCTGGCGCACAGCCATAAGCAGCTTCGCACAGTATTTCCTGGAACTCATCTTCCTGGTACACGAAGCCGTTATGAACACGGATGCCGTAATACGGACCGCGTGGCGCATGTTCATTTCAAAAAAGAAATTGCTTGAATGGAATCCCTTCAGCAACCAGCGTAACGATGATATGGTGGGCAGGGCATATACCTCCATGTGGTTTGTGCCGGCAGTGGCTGCAGGCATTTTTGTATACCTGACCATCAGCCATCCCATGCGCCTGTTTTCCGCCATGCCGGTGCTGATACTCTGGTCGCTCGCGCCGTTCTTCTCCTGGTGGGTAAGCCTGCCGGTAAGCAGACCCAAAGCATTGCTGACAGAACAGGACAAACGGTTTATGCAGATACTGGCAAGAAAAATATGGCACTTCTTTGAAACATTCGTGGGAGAAGAAGATAACTGGCTGCCACCGGATAATTACCAGGAACAGCCCGCAGAGCGCATCGCCCACAGAACATCCCCGACCAATATCGGGCTCTCGCTGCTCTCGAACCTTACCGCCTATGATTTCAGGTACATCACTGCCACACAATTGCTGGAACGTACTACCCATACCGTTAATACCATGCAGACCATGGAAAAGTACCGCGGGCATCTGTATAACTGGTACGATACACAGACCCTGCAACCACTGCATCCGCGGTATATTTCATCGGTCGATAGCGGCAACCTCACAGGACAGCTGCTTACGCTGAAGCAGGCATTGTTTTCCCTGCAGCATGATAAGATCGTAGGCAATAATGTATTTGAAGGACTGCGCGATACAGCTGCCGTGCTGAATGAAAAAACAAAAGGGCATAAGGAAACCAAATCCTTCCTCGAAGAAATGAACAGGCTCGCTGCCGATAATCCCAAAGGTTTGTTCGCATTCAAATCGCGCCTCGACAGGGCATTGGCCGGCGCGAAGGATATGGTAATGCGGCTGAAGCCTGAACCCGGAACGGAACAGCAGGAATGGGCCGATAAACTATTGCAGCAGGGCGACCAGTTGCAATACGAAATGCATACCTACCTTCCCTGGCTCCTGGTGCCCGTACCCGAAAGATTCGCCAATGCTTTTTCGCTCGTGGCCGAGATGCCCGCATTCAACGAACTGGCGCGGATTGAACAATACCTGCTGCCCAATATCAACAGTTATTATTCGGAAAATAATACACCCGAAGAAAATGAGTGGCTCGACAGGTTCCGGGTGCTGATCGTACAGGGCAGCCAACGCGCCAAAGAGTTTTTGCTGATGACGGAAAGGCTTGCGCAGGAATGTATTGACCTTGCCAATATCGATTATGATTTCCTGTACGACAGGTCGCAGCACCTGCTGGCCATCGGGTATAATATGGAAGAGCATAAACGCGATCATAGTTATTATGACCTGCTGGCTTCCGAAGCCAGGCTCACAACATTTACTGCCATAGCACAGGGAAAACTTCCGCAGGAGAGCTGGTTTGCATTGGGCAGGCAGCTTACCAATGCAGGCACCACGCCATTGTTATTATCCTGGAGCGGTTCCATGTTTGAATACCTGATGCCGCTGCTGATCATGCCTTCCTATGAAAATACCCTGCTCGATGAAACAGGAAAAGCCATCGTACAGAAACAGATAGAATACGGGCGTAAGCGCGGGGTACCCTGGGGTGTTTCAGAATCGGGGTATAACCTGGTCGATGCCAACCTGAATTACCAGTACCGCGCATTCGGCGTGCCGGGAACCGGCTTCAAACGCGGGCTGGGAGAAGATCTCGTGGTGGCGCCTTATGCGAGTGTGATGGCACTGATGGTGGATGCAGAAAAAGCAGCGCGTAATATGCGCACCCTGCAGGAAGAAGGGTTTATGGGCACATACGGTTTTTATGAAGCCATCGATTACACACCAGCCAGGCTGCCGCGCAGGCAGAGCAATGCCATCGTACGCTCTTTTATGGCACACCACCAGGGAATGAGTTTTCTCTCGCTTTCCTTCGCATTGCTCGACCAGCCCATGCAGAAAAGGTTCGAGGCAGAAACCCAGTTCAGGGCCACACTGCTGCTGCTGCAGGAACGCGTGCCGCGCATTACTACCTTCTATTCACCCGGTATGCATGTGGCGGATACCGGTTCATTGCCCGGTATTGAAACGCCGATGCGCGTAATACATACGCCGCAGACAGATGTGCCCGAAGTACAGCTGCTTTCCAACGGTCGCTACAATGTAATGGTGACCAATGCCGGCGGGGGATACAGCCGCTGGCGCGACCTGGCCGTTACCCGCTGGCGCGAAGACAGCACCGCCGATAACTGGGGAAGCTTCTGTTATATACGCGACCTGGAAAGTACAGCACTATGGTCTGCTGCCTACCAGCCCGTATTGCAGCCCGCGGAAAATTATGAAGCCGTATTCTCCCAGGGACGCGCCGAATTCCGCCGCCGCGATCATGGTATCGAAACACATACCGAAATAGTGGTATCGCCGGAAGACGATGTGGAACTGCGCAGGATACATATCACCAACCGCTCCCGCAAAAAAAGATTCCTCGAGATCACCAGCTATAGCGAAGTAGTGCTTACCACGCCCGCTGCCGATGCAGCGCATCCTGCATTCAGTAACCTGTTCATACAAAC
>DASVLZ010000254.1:0-4970 GCA_036384615.1 Sediminibacterium sp. | reverse complement strand
AAGGATACCCGGATAAATGCCGAAGCGCTCCTGAAAAAAACATGAAGCGGACGGATGAGGGGAATCAGGTATCCGGAGCCTGGTACTGAAACTTTACCGGCAAACGCATACTCTATACAATCTCTCCCTGGTCCCGGAGGGACCGCCGCTTCGTAGCCGTACAAATACGTGTGATTTTTTCATTGCCCCGGCAGGGGCAACCCTTGCTCCGGATAATCCGGTTTTATTCATTGGTATCGCAGCATGCCGGATCCTTCCGGTATTGTATGTAATGAAACATACCCGTTTATAAAAACACAAAGCAATACCACTATTGTCAATGGAGCAGCGCCCTACGGGGCTGCCCTTGCATTTCTGTTTTTCGGGGCTACAAAGCGGCGGTCCCTCCGGGACCAGGGGGCGATTGTGCAGGGATACATGCATTTGCCGGAAAGATCCCGGTTTCGCATGGCTGTTTTGTTCCGGGATTTTTTACTATCTTATCCTTCCTTATCCAACTGCATGAAATCCGGTACCGAAACTGCAAAGCAACAGAATATGCCCGCGGCGGCTGTGCAGTCCGGCAAATCCGGAACCGGCACTCAGGGCATTTCGATGGAGCCGGCCGGTTTTGAAGAGATGCAGTTGTTACAGGAAATCGCCGGTAACAGTACACAGGTAAAACAACTGCAGGCATATAGCCAGATGGCCAATGCCACCGCCCCCGTGCAGATGGTGCGTATGCCTCCTGTACAAAGACAGGCAGTGATACAGAGAAAGACCGTTGGCGAAGTAAATGCCGCGCTTACCGCGAAACTGGCGCAGGTGAATGCGATCAACACGATCTCTGAAACCAGCATGGTGCCTGCCATTACAGCGCAGCAGGGAAGGCTGGCGGGACTACCTGCCGAAATTGCCGCTCTTGCAAGAGATGTAACGGAACAGGGCGGCGATGCAGTAACGGAGCTGGGTGCGCTGGACAGAAGGGTTGCTGCCATCAATGCAAGGGAGCCTGAGTTGAATGCGGATATTGCTGCGGGCAGCGGGCCTGCGCCTCCCGTACCTACCTCTGCCTGGGGGCCGGGAAGAGGTGCCCATGCAGCATGGAAAGCCAAATCCGATAAACTCGCCGATAACAGGAAGGAACTGGAAACGATTACTGCGGAAAGAGGTACGCTCACCGGCCAAAGGCCTGTGTCGGTGCTCAAAGATATGCTTAGCCAGATCACCGCACAATACGGGCGATTACAGGAAAACCTGGAAGCCGCGGAACGACAGCGGTATTTCTTCCTGCTGATGACAACCGTTACTCCCACCAAGGTATCGCACAAATATGAAGGCGTATGGGAAAGCGGTGAATCCGACCTCGGGGTATTTGTTTTTGACGGCCCCGACAAAATACAGGAGATCCCCAAACGGGTAGGCCGTGTGGAAGTACATATCCACTTTTCCCATGGCACAAGAACCATTAACCGGGCGCATATCAAGAGCGGATGGGCCTACACCATCCTGTCGGGCGGCGGCGCACCGTGGTATGCGGCAACAGCACTGTCGTCCTGCGTGTCAACAATATAGATACCCTTCCAAAAGGATTTTTTCCGCTGCCATCAGCGGGAAGGAAATTATTTTCCTCCCGACCATTTCTGTTCCAGCAGTTTCATAAAATAGCCGCCCACCACACTCCTCGCCTGGAAGCCCACCTGTTTACCATTGGTCGTTTCATGCCAGTCGCTGAGCGGAACCCGCGTGGGTGTTTCTGTCATGAATTTGTATATGGGCTTTACCAGCGCATCAAATTTTGTTTTGTCATTCGTGAGCGTGGCCGTCCACATGATCCAGTCGCTCTTGGTATAGGTTTTCCTGCTGTCTAACGGAAGCCCGAAAGCATTCTGTTTTGTGAGGTAATAATCCGTTTCCTTTTCGTAAACGCTGCGTGGGAACAGGTGCAGTCCCATTACTTTATCCCATACGAGGTTATATTTCTGGCTCCAGGTATTGCCTTTATCGAATGTGAGCGCGTAGTGGTCGCCTTCATCAGCCATGGCCATCCAGCGTTTAACCATATTCTCCGCGGTATCGCGGTAGCGTTTGGCAGTAGCTGCATCGCCCAGCTGCGATGCCATCCAGCTATAGCAGCCTATTCCCATAATAGCTTTCAGGGAGAGGTTGGCATTTCGCGCAAGGTGTCCCGCAAAATCATCGGTGCATAACTGGTTGGCAGGATCAAAACCATCGGTTACCAGGAAGTTCACCCAGCGTGTAAGGGTTTCCCAGTGTTTCTTTGCATACGCGATATTGTTTTCTGCCTTGCAGATAGCTGCAGTAAGAATGATCATATTGCCCGATTCTTCCACGGGCATATCTTCTCCATAAGTCTGCCCGTTGGCAATGGGATAGGTGCCCAGGTCATGGGCAGCAAAAGGCTTGGTCCATTTACCGCTTTCGCTGTAATAGAATATGCCGTTGAGCATACCCTTCATCAGTTCAGGATTGTATGCGAGGAACAGCGGCGCAGAAGGATAGGTAACATCCACTGTATTGATGGAGCCGTTGCTGAAATTTTCTTTCGAAAGGAAGAGGATATCGCCCTGCGGGCTTTTTACCAGCTTATGTGCAGCAATACTCTGGCGGTATGCAACGGCACAGATATCCGCATATGTTTTGCCACCTGCTTTCTCCCATTCGGCATACAACTGCCGGTCAAATGCAGCACACCTGCGCATGAGCGATGCATATTGCTGCCAGGCCTCGTGCATCTGCTGTTCAATGGAAGCACCCTGCTGCAGTTTCCACCAGGGCCTGAGATCATTGTCGAAATACCGGATGGAATACAGGTCATCATATCCCAGCAGGAACACCTGTGTTTTGGTATCGGCGCCTACCCTGCCGAGGTCTGCGGAGCAGTTCAGCACGAGGGAATTGCCAGTGATTTTTTGTGAAGTCGTTGCCGGCTGCTCATGCGCAAACCACGACAACCCATCCTGCGGTTGTGTAATAGCCTGCCGCAGTCCCGGTGCAGATGCTGCGGCGAGGTACATATATCCCCAGTCTATCCGCAGGTCATCTCCTTTTTTGGCCAGTACGGGTTGCGCTACGGTGCCGGCTTTGAGCATATCCAGTTTACCCGACCGCAATGTTTCTGCGGTTACTTCCTGGCCCGGCGTATTCACGGCTATATCGGTAGCAGCACCCAGGTATACCTGCACGTTATGTGGCTTACCATCTGCGGACCGCACCGCATACGTGATATAGGAAACCGGGCGTGATACGAGTGAAAGATCGGTAGCGATGAGCGGCGAGGTGAAAGTGAGGTCTGCAGTAACAGGGCCACAGGTAAAACGGTAAGCTGTTTGCGTAGCGCTTATGGAAACCGATTGCTGTTGTGCCATTTGCATATCAGGTATATCCGGTATGATCTCCGAACTCAATCCCGCATCCAGGAAAGCTGCGCCACCGGTATTGGTAACATGTATGGCCAGCATGTTTTTCCCTTTCCGCAGCTTCTTTGTGATGGCATTGCTGATCTCTTCATAACGGTAGCGGCGCGCTACTCCTTTGGCATCGAGAATACGTTCCCCGTTCAGGAATACTTCCGCGTCATCATCATACCGGATACGCAGGTTGAGGTGACTGATATCTGTTTTGTCGAGATCAAAATAGCGGCGCACCCATATCTCTTTGTTACTGCTCTGCCAGTAGGTGCCCGGCCTGCTCTTATAGGAAGTAAAAGGACCGATGCCTGTTTTCCATTCCTGGTCGTTATACCCTTCAGCATACCATTCCCTGCCCGGATCGGCAAAGGTATATTGGGCTGAGTACGCGCCATCCTCAACCGCCGGCACCAGCGGTTTGTAGTGTTTGGTTTCCTGGCCCATTACCCGGTACAGTTGACCATCCACTTTGATGATACCCTGAATGGATTGCGCTTCGCCTGTCCAGTGCTTCGTGGGCGAAGCGGTAAGTTCATCGGTAAAGGACCAGACGCTGAAATACGGGTCGTGTGTGATGAGCGGGTAAGCAGGCGCTTTGGTCTGTGCCGCAGCAGTCATAACGATCAGGCTGCAGAGCCATACGGGCAATTGTTTCATTGGCAGTGAGGTTTTGGCGGATCAAGATAGGCGGAAAAAAGTAAACACAGGGGATTTTAATGCTACCAGGTGGTAGCTTACGGGACCAATACTCTATTGCCACGAAGGTTGATGTATTTTTCCTGCTTAATCGAAAAGTGTTGTCCTGTGACCAAGCCATGGTCCCGTAGTATACCGCTTTGTAATCTGAAAATTCATCTCCTTTTTGTATTGATCAGAACATGGCGTACTGCAACCCATCTCTTGCCTACAGGGAATGTCTTGCAATCTGAAAAATTCATCCACATGCTGGATTTACCGGAACACGGTGCCCACAATCAACCCCTGGCCCCGGAGGGGCCACCGCTTTGTAGCAAAAAACCCAGGAATGTAATTGCAGCCCCGTAGGGCGCTGCCCCATCAGCTGTTACAGAATGAGGTTATTGCGGTTCTATAAAAAGGTATTTTTCATCCTATCCAATACCGAAGTGATCCAGCTGGCTGCGATATTCCTGAATAAAGCCTGCTTTTCTATGATGTTCCTGTTGATCATGAATATATCTCACCACACGGTCTATATGCGAATGGGAATAACTGAAAGCACCAAAACCTTCCTGCCAGGAAAATTTCTGAGGGATAAGATATTGGCTATTGATCCATTTAGTTGAATCAGCCTTAATAATACGCATCAGGTCGGAAGCACTCTGAGCAGGAGTCATTCCTATAAATAGGTGGATATGATCTGCTACATTATTTATGCATAGCATTTTATGTCCATTGTTCTGTACGATAGCAGTAATATAAAGGCGCAACCGTTCATCCCAGGACACATTCAATAATGCTTTGCGGTATTTTACGGCAAATACAAACTGAATGTACAGTTGTGAATAGGTGTTTGGCATTTGTCTGAAAAGTACCCATTAG
>DASVLZ010000253.1:0-2144 GCA_036384615.1 Sediminibacterium sp. | reverse complement strand
TAATAAAGCGTATGAAAAGGGCTTGAACAATACCACCACTGCCTATGACCTGATGTTACTGTATAACCTGATGGCAAAAGATCAGATCGTAAACAGAAAAGCCTGCGAGGGAATGATCGGGATATTATTAGATCAGCAATTCAACGAGATCATCCCGGCCCGGTTACCAGCAGGCGTGCGCGTTGCCCACAAGACAGGTTCCATAACCGGTCTCCGCCATGATTCAGGTATTGTTTTCCTTCCGGATGGAAGGAAGTATGTGCTGGTGCTGTTATCAAAAGAACTGAAAGATGTACCTGCGGCTGTAAAAATGATGGCGGAGGTGTCGGAGAGGGTGTATGGGTATATGATGGCGAAGAAATGATGAATGCTATCTCACCTTCCCACCAGTTTCATCAACTGCTCCGGATATCTTGCCCCATGTACTTCAATACCTGCCGCCGCTTTCTCTATTTCTTTGATATCTTCTCCCGTTAATTCAATTGATGTGGCGCCGATATTCTCAATCAGCCGGTGTTCTTTTGTGGTACCCGGGATGGGAACGATCCAGGGCTTTTGGGCAAGCAGCCAGGCCAGCGCCACCTGTGCAGGTGTGGCATGTTTGGATCCGGCAATGGTCTTGAGCAGGTCAACCATCGCCTGGTTGGCTTTCCTGTTTTCTTCTGTGAAACGCGGTACTGTATTCCTGAAATCGGTGCTGTCGAATTGTGTTTTTTCATTGATCACCCCGGTAAGAAAACCTTTACCAAGCGGGCTGAACGGAACGAAACCGATACCCAGTTCTTCCAGCAAAGGCAGTATTTCCTGCTCGGGTTCTCTCCACCAGAGTGAGTACTCGCTCTGGAGTGCGGTTACAGGCTGTACCGCATGCGCTCTGCGTATGGTTTGTGCACCTGCTTCCGATAAGCCAAAGTGTTTCACCTTTCCTTCCCTGATGAGGTCTTTTACTGTTCCGGCAACATCTTCAATAGGCACTTCAGGATCTACCCGGTGCTGATACAGCAGGTCGATCACATCAGTCCGTAATCGTTTCAGCGCTGCTTCGGTTACTGCACGGATATTGTCAGGACGGCTATCCAGTCCCAGTGCCGATTTCCCTTCCCTGAAACCGAACTTGGTTGCGATCACTATATTTTTACGGAACGGCTGTAAGGCTTCACCCAATAATGCTTCATTTGCAGCAGGACCGTAAGCTTCTGCCGTATCGAAGAAAGTAATGCCGAGATCAATGGCTTTGTGCAGCAGTTTTATAGCAGTAGCTTTATCGGTGGCAGGCCCCAGCCCGAAGCTGAGTCCCATGCAGCCTAAACCTAATTCCGACACTTCAAGGCCGCTGTTTCCGAGGATTCTTTTTTTCATGGGTAAAGATTTTTATTCCGGAGGGATAGCAATTTACTGAATAATAAAACGTGGTGCGTGTTTCCGTAATTTCTCACAACTCCTCTGAATCAATCCTTCCCCGGCAACGATTGCGTAGAAAAAAGATCAGTTTCCTTTTTCAGATAGTCCATATAGATGTAGCATTGAGTCACCGTATATTTAATCACAACAGATGCGATCACTGCTAATGAAGAAACCGAAGAAACAATGGATCAGCTGCTTGGTTGCCTGTAGTATGGGCATCCTGACTGCATATGCCCAGACCCAACCTGCCTGGGCGCCGGATAATGGCGACGGCACTTATACGAATCCTGTGATACATGCGGATTATTCCGATCCCGATGTGATCAGGGTGGGTGATAATTTTTACCTGGTATCATCTTCTTTTGAACATGCACCGGGCCTGCCCATATTGCAGTCGAAAGACCTGGTGAACTGGACGATCATAGGACATGCATTGCCCAGGCAGTTTCCCCTGGCGCATTTTGCTGTTACCAGGCATGGCGAGGGTGTATGGGCGCCTTCTATCCGCTATCATAAGGGCATGTTTTATATCTATTACCCGGATCCTGATTTTGGTATTTACGTTATCAAAGCCAAAGATCCCGCAGGTGTATGGTCGGAGCCTGTGATGGTGGCAGGGGGCAAAGGGCTGATCGATCCCTGCCCGTTATGGGATGATGACGGTAATGCCTACCTGGTACATGCCTGGGCGGGAAGCAGGGCAGGCATCAAGAGCATACTAACGATCCGCAGGATGAATG
>DASVLZ010000252.1:0-7595 GCA_036384615.1 Sediminibacterium sp. | reverse complement strand
CACTGCAGCAATTAAAGAACCTGTATCTAAAATTGGAATCGAATGAAATGTGATAACGACAAACAACAGCTTGCCCGCTGGATCAGCAACGAGATGAATGAAGCCGAGAGGGCGGCATTTGAGCAGCACCTGCTGGTATGCGAAGCATGCCGCGCCGAACTGGAAACCGATCAGCAGGTATGGGATATGATGGGGGAGATACCGGTTCCCGAACCCTCTACTTCGCTTCGTCCCCGCTTTTACGCCATGCTTGAATCCTATAAGACCACGGAAGCTACCCATGAAAGTGCATTGGCAAGCCTCAGGAATATGTTCCGCAGGTTATGGAATGTGCAACCCGGTTTCAGGCTGGCATACAGCTTTGTGCTGGTGCTGGCAGGGCTGGGCGTGGGATACCTGGTGAGCCAGGTGCGGGTACGCGATAACAAAGAACAGATTGCCGCTCTTTCATCGCAGGTAAATGAAATGAAAGAGATGATGATGCTCTCGCTGCTCGAGAACCCATCGGCTTCAGAGCGTATACGCGGTGTAAGCTATACCAGTGAGATCAAACATGCCGATGGCCAGGTGGTGGAAGCACTTTTAGCTACGCTGAACAATGACCCCAATGTGAATGTGCGGCTGATGACGCTGGAAGCACTGGCGCAGGTGGCGGTACGGAATGCATCTGTGCGTGAAGGACTGGTACATTCCATCATGGAACAGGAATCGCCGCTGGTACAGGCCGCGCTCGCAGATGTTATGCTGAAGCTGCAGGAAAAACGGTCGGTACAGCCATTCCGCAAATTATTGCAGCAAAAAGACCTGAACGTCCAGATCAGGACCAAAATAGAACAAACCATTACCAAACTCATCTAAACACATCATCATGAAACGTACCATCTCACACCTGCTGCTGGCAGGGTGCCTCTACTGCTGTGCCCGGCCCGAGCCCGTATCCGCACAGGAGTATACAACCCATGTAACAAAAGAATTCACCCTCAAAAATGCGCCTTCATCCAGCGTGTTATCCATTTACAATGTATTCGGCCCTGTAAAAGTGGAAGGATATGCGGGTGATAAAGTGCTGATAGAGGTGGATGAAAAACTATCCGCCAAAAAAGCCGAAGTACTCGAACAGGCGAAACAGGAATTCAAACTCGTGTTCGACCAGAATGCCGATACGGTGATCGCATATATAGCGGAACCGAATGATTCAAGACCGCATGATTATCGCGCCGACCGCGACCGGTACCATAATATCGAATATATATACAGGCTTGCCTTTACCGTAAAAGTGCCTTACAGCATGAACCTGAATGTATCTACCATAAATGATGGCGATATCCAGGTAAAGGATGTGGCGGGTTCGCTGCGGGTGCATAATATCAATGGCGGCATTACCGTACAGAATGCAAAGAATGCGCTGGCAGATATCCGTACCATCAATGGCAATATCGTGGTGAACCATCTTGGCATGCCGCCTACGGAATCGTCTTATTACACTTTGAACGGAAAACTGGAAGTGACTTACCCCGCAGACCTTTCGGCCGATATCACTTTCAAAAGCATGAACGGTAGTTTCTATACCGATTTCCCGGAAGTAAAGTTGTTGCCAGGCAAAGTGACCAAGACCACGGAGAAAAAAGCGGCCGGAACCGTGTACAAACTTTCCAAAATATCCGATGTGCGCGTAGGCAATGGGGGAAGGACCTATAAGTTTGAAACCCTTAACGGGAATATCTATATCAGGAAACAATCTTAATTCAAATAAATCACAGATAGTATGAAAACTCTGAAGACTTTATCAGTTTTATTGGTATCCCTCTGCTCATGCGCAGTATTGCGTGCGCAGACAGAATCGCTCACCGTTCCTTTGAGTGATCCCGGCAAACCTTACCACCTGAATGTAGGCCTTATCAATGGCGGCATCACGATTACAGGATACGAGGGGAAAGACATTGTTATTGAAGCCGTGGCAGGAGGTAAGAGAAAGCAGAAGGAGGGTATCAATGTAAATACCAACGTACATGTAAATATTTCCGGGAAGAAGGATAAAGATGGCGCATCCGGCATGCGTAAGCTGGCATCTGCCAACAATGCGATGGATGTAAGTGCCGAGGAAAAGAACAACCGCGTGGTGATCCACAGCGATTCATGGAAAAGGGCTGTGGACCTGGTGATCAAAGTGCCCGCATCGGGCGGCGTGTTCAAAGTATCGGCCACGAATGACGGCGATATCGCGATCTCCAATGTAAATGGTGAGCTGGAAGTGAACAATACCAATGGCGGCATATCGCTCAACAATATTTCAGGATCGGTGGTAGCCAATACCATTAACGGTGCCCTGGTATGTGTGTTCAGGAGCGTGGATGGCAAATCGCCCATGGCATTTTCCACGCTGAACGGAAAAGTAGATATTACCTTCCCTGCGCTGGTAAAAGCGAATATCAAGGCCAAATCAGATATGGGAGAGGTTTACAGCGATTTTGATGTGGATGTGGACAAATCCCCCGCCAAAGTGAACCGTGTATCCGAGAAAGGCATGTATAAGCTCAATATCGATGACTGGATCCTCGGCAAGATCAACGGAGGAGGTCCCGAAATGATGATGAAGACCATGAATGGGAATATCTATATACGGAAAGCGAAATAGATTGCAGATGTGTGATTGCAGATGGCAGATTTTAAAAAACACCATCTGCAATCTGCAATTGGCAATCTGCAATTTCTCTCTATCTTGCGGCCTTATCAACCTTTGTATATGAAACTGATCAGCCGCATTGCCGCAGGTGTTTTATTACTGGCATTACCTTATTCTTCAATGGCCTGGGGATTGCTCGGGCACAGGATCGTGGGTGAAATTGCCTGGAGATATATGACCCCGCAGGCAAGAAAAGCGGTACAGCAGATATTGGGTGATGAATCCATGGCGATGGCCACGAACTGGGCCGATTTCATTAAATCCGATCCCTCTTACCGTTACCTGAGCAACTGGCATTATATCAACCTCAAATCAGGCCTCAGCGAAAAAGAGATCAGGGGATACCTGCAGTCCGATACCGCAACAGATGCCTACACCAAACTGAATTTTGTTGTAAACGAACTGAAGAATAAAAAACTGCCTGCCGATAAAAAACTCTTCTGCCTGCGTATGCTGATCCATATTGCCGGCGACCTGCAGCAACCCATGCATGTGGCGCGCCCCGATGATATGGGTGGCAATGCCATAAAAATTGAGTGGTTCGGAAAATCAACCAACCTGCACAGCATGTGGGATGAACAGCTGATCGAATTCCAGCAGCTTTCCTATACGGAATATGCAAAGGTCATTAACCACCCCGCAGCAGCAGATAAAACCAAATGGCAGAAAGAGTCCATCGCCGACTGGATCATTGACTCATACGGCATTACTGAAAAACTGTATAAAGAGATAGAATCAGCACCCAATAACAAACTCAGCTACCGCTATAACTTCGACCACCTCAAAACCCTCGACAACCAGCTGCTCAAAGGCGGCATCAGGCTGGCGGGGTTATTGAATAAGGTATTTGGATAATTGCAGAAGGCAGATGGCAGATTGAATTTTTTAAAGGACTTCCTTAATTAAAACTCAATCTGCAATCTGCCATCTGCCATCTGCAATTCCCTAAGGCGTTACCATTCCATTCGTAATAAACCTCACCTGCACACTTCTGTCCGGATCTGTCTGGCCGGGAAGGCCCTGGATCAGGATGGTGTATACTTTTTTGGATTCGAGTGTAATGGTCCTGCTGGCATTGATGCTGCCTTCATTGGAGGCTGTGAACACAATATCACCGGGAGCAATGGGTATAAAACCGGATACGGAACCGAATCCTGCCTGGCTGTTTACTACTGTAGTTCCGCCGGAAAGTACGGTTACAGCGGGTTTGCTGGAATCGGGTACTGCATTCACATACCGTATATATGCCACGCCATTGGGCGCTGTAAGGGTATCGATATCATCATGCACCACCACATTCTGATAACTGCCGTTGGCACCTAAGAGAAAAGCGGAATAATATTTATTCGCCTCAAAAGTAAACGGTGTGGCGGCAATATTGCCCGACTGGTCAAATGCTTCCACGGTACGCGGTCCGGGATATACATTCAGGTAATAGCCTGTGTAATTGGAATATGCCAGCGGGGCATAAGTTAACAGATTTCCTGAGAGAGAAAAACTGGCCTGGTATTTATCAGGAGCGAGGTTGTATGCCATCAATCCCGATACCGGTACACTCTGGGATTCATTATTTTTTCTACAGGCCGCAAACAATACGGCAAGGGAAATCATACCCGCGGTAACGGCAAAGCCTGTTTTCCGGAACATTTTCTTCATACTGCACAAGATTAAAAGGTTAAGAATCAAACCGTATGCAGTTCAAAAATGGTGCCCTCACAGGCTGAAAGGGGTATCCTTAAGAACATATTAACAGAAAGCCCCTGCCATGCAGGGGCTTTCACATTTTGTTATCAGTATCGTCATCAGCCTTTGATGGACACAGGTACATCGAGGTATTCCCAGCGTATGGAAAAACCATTGGCATTGATCAGGTATTGTAAAGATTCCTGCAGCGTATCTTTTTTTACAGGCTTTACATTTACGCGGATCACATCCTTGCTGGGGTCGAGTGTGGTTTCGCCCTGGCGGGTAATGCCCCACTGACCTGTCTGGGAGTTAAAGATCACAACCCATTCATCGGGGTTGGCGATCACATAGATGCTGTAACTTCCTGCGGGCAGTTTCTTGCCTTCCACGGTAATATCCTTATCTGTAGTAAATACGGTGGCGCTGTTGGCGCCTGCCCTCCATACTTTTCCGCCATAGGGCACAAGGTCCGTACCCCAGATCTGGCGGCCCCTTACGCTGGGGCTGCTGTACTTGATGGTGATGCTGGCATCGCCGATCTTGCCTGTTGCCGTAGCGGGCGGGCTTTTCGGCTGGGCAATGGCCACGACTGACATGCAGAGAGCCGAGAATGCCAGGAATAGTGCTTTTTTCATAGAAAGATGATTTAAGTGTGATTGAGTTCCCGAAATTACCATATCCTGGACTTTTGTCAAACCGTTCATCCTTTCCGCATCAAACATAATACGCTATTTTAGTCAATCCATCCCGTCATGATCAGTTGCAGCGCCACGAGAATAGCCCCTACGCCAAGCGGTTTTTTGCATATCGGCAATGTGCTGTCGTTTGCCATTACGGCATGGCTGGCGGAGCAGACCGGTGCGTCTGTTTTGCTGCGGGTAGATGATCTTGACAGGGAGCGCGTGCGTGAAGAGTACCTGGAAGATATTTTTGATACCCTTCATTTCCTCGATATACCCTGGCAGAACGGGCCGCGCAGCAGTGCAGATATGACACTGCGTTACTCGCAACAGCACAGGATGGCGTTATACACCCGCGCACTTGACCAGCTGCGCGAAGGCGGATGGGTATATGGTTGCACCTGTTCAAGAAACCGGCTACTTAACAACCCTTGCGAGTGTGCTGAAAAAAATATTTCACCTGATGAAGTGGGTGTTGCCTGGCGGATGCGTACAACAGAGGATGTTATGACCGGTTTCCGCGATATTACCGGGCAATATATTTCTATGCCGTTACCGGATGCGATGCGGCATTTCGTGGTAAGGAAAAGGGATGGCAGCCCTGCCTACCAGCTGACATCTGTTTGCGATGACCTGCATTATGGTATTGACCTGGTGGTTCGCGGCAAAGACCTGCTGGCTTCCACGCTGGCGCAGCAGTTCCTGGCAGAATGCCTCGGTGCAACGGCATTCCGGCAGGCATATTTTTATCATCATGTATTGATAGAAGATGATGGTATGAAACTATCCAAATCTGAAGGCGCTGTTTCTGTTCAGTACATGCGGAAAAATGGCTGGAAGAAAGAGGATGTTTACCAGACTGTTGCTGCCCGGCTGCATATAAAGGCGAATAGCTGGCATTCACTGGCATCTGCGGTGTTGAAACAGCCGCTATAAAAAATCATACCAGCCTTTTTTATGTGTTGAATGCCAGGAGGCAGTACTTTTAAAGCAGATATTCATATACCATGGATCGTGTATTGTATTCAGACGGGCATACTATTCCTACAGGCGGGGATGCGGAAACGGGTGTGAGGAACCTGTTCAACCAGATGCCAATGGGCATTGCAGTGTACAGGGGCGAAGAGCTGGTAATAGAATTGGTGAATGATGTTATGCTGAGCTACTGGGGCAAAACAAGGGAAGAATCGATGGGAAGGCCATTATGGGATCTGTTACCTGAAGTGAGCCATACATTCAAATCGATATCTGATGAAGTATACCGGAGCGGAAAAGGATATTCATCGAAAGAAATCACTGTAACACGCAGGAAGAGTGGTAAAGAAGGAACCCTGTATGCCTCCTTTGCCTTTGAACCGCGGTTTGATGAACATGGCCGTGTGATAGGGTTGCTGGGTATTGTAAATGATATTACAGAACAGGTACTCGACCATAAACGTACAGAGGAAAATGAGCGGCAATTGAAGGAACTCGCGAATGCAATGCCGCAACTGGTCTGGATAGCGGCTACAGATGGTGGTTTTGTGTATTTCAACGACCGGGTAGCCATTTTTTCCGGCGCGGAAAAAATGGCCGATGGCACGTGGAAATGGCAACCGGTTATTCATCCTGATGATGCACAGGATACGGAAGCAACCTGGAAACGCTCGGTAAACGAAACAGTGCCCTATGAACACGAGCACCGCATACAATTGAAAGACGGATCGTTTCACTGGTTCCTGAGCAGGGGATTCCCGCAGAAAGATGCCGCAGGCAATGTGCTGAAATGGTTCGGCACGGCCACAGATATCAATAACCAGAAATGTTTTGCACAGGAACTGGAAGCAAAGGTGCAGGAGAGGACCGAAGAGGTGAACCAGGCCAATGAGGTACTGGAAGCAAAGAATATGGAACTGGAGCGACAGAACGAAGAGCTGGCTTCTTTCAGTTATGTTGCCAGCCATGACCTGCAGGAGCCTCTTCGCAAGATACAGACCTTCAGCAACCGCATACAGGAGTTGGAGAAGAATAACCTCTCTGATACCGGCAAGGACTATTTTAACCGGATGATATCGGCGGCCAAACGGATGCATCTCCTGATTGAGGCATTGCTGGATTATTCTCGCACCAATACTTCCGACAGGACTTTTGTGGAAACGGATATCAATCATCTGTTACAGGAAGTGCTGAGTAACCTGTCGGTAGCCATCGAGGAGAAAAAGGCGGTCATTGAGGCGCATGACCTGCCAACGCTCAGCGTGATACCGCACCAGTTTCATCAGCTGATGAGCAATATCATTTCCAACTCTTTAAAATACAGCAAGGAGGGCGTGGCGCCGCATATACGCATTACGGCCGAAAAGATAAAAGGTACTGATGCAGGTGTGGCAGGCATGCCCCGTAACGGCCGGTACTGGAGGTTCAGTTTCCAGGATAATGGTATTGGCTTTGAACAGCAATATGCTTCCAAGATATTCGAGCTGTTTCAGCGGCTGCATGGCCGTATGGAATACTCGGGCACAGGCATAGGGCTGGCCATCTGTAAAAAGATCGTACAAAACCACCAT
>DASVLZ010000251.1:0-11705 GCA_036384615.1 Sediminibacterium sp. | reverse complement strand
GATATCCGTATATCGATATCAATAAGGCAGGTATATGGGGGCACTCGGGTGGCGGGTTTGCCACGGCATCGGCCATGTTCAAATACCCCGATTTCTTTAAGGTAGGCATATCCGAATCCGGCAACCACGATAACCGTAATTATGAAGATGACTGGGGTGAAAGATATATTGGCCTCGAAGTAAAAGGCGCCGATGGTACATCCAACTATGATGCACAGGCCAATCAGAATTATGCGAAGAACCTGAAAGGAAAACTGATGCTGGCGCATGGCATGCTGGATGATAATGTGCCGCCTTACAATACTTTGCTGGTAGTGGAAGCACTGGAGAAAGCCAATAAGGATTACGACCTGGTAATCTTCCCCAACAGCCGCCATGGATATGGTGAATACTCTCCGTACATGATGCGCAGGCGCTGGGATTATTTTGTAAAAAACCTGATGGGAGCAGAACCCCCGAAAGAATATGAACTGAAATCCCAGCCAGATCGCCGCAATCCTGCCCAGCCAGCTTTTGGAGCAAGACAAGGCCCGGGAGAGAATGATGAACAATAGAACAAGGAACAAGGAACAGATGAACAAGGATCGGAGGTATATTTTCCGATCCTTGTTCATCTGTTCCTTGTTCTATTGTTCCGTTAGGATAGAAATAAAAATACCCGGCATTAGCCGGGTATTTTTATTTCTATCCTAACGGGATGGGATCAGTATTTATTAAAACCGCCGCCGTTACCACGGTCACGGTTGAAACCACCACCACCACGGCTTCCGCCGCCGTAACCGCCACGGCCACCGCCGCCGCCGTTACCGAAAGATTTTTTCTTGAATCCGCCTCTTTCGCCTTCAGGACGGGGAGTGGATTCGTTTACCACGATTTTGCGGCCGAGCACCTCGGTATCGTGGAGTGCGGAAATAGCGTTGCGTGCTGCTTCGTCATCTGCCATTTCAACAAAACCAAATCCTTTGCTGCGGTCATTGTTGAATTTGTCGGTGATGATTTTGGCGCTGCTTACTTCGCCATAGGGTGCAAAAAGGTTTTGCAGGTCTTCACTGGTCATGTTCCAGTTCAGGTTGCCAACGTAAATGTTCATGTTCTTTTTAAAAATTAAGTGAATAAAACCCCAATGGGCATTACAGTAACCAAGAACCCTGAAGCATTTACGTAAACACATTCAAAGAATGGAGCACTGCCATTGGACTACCGAAGATACTCTTTTTATGAGATTTTGGAATTTTGGATTGGGAAATTTTGAAATTGGCCGGGCAATTTGAGGCTATTTTCTAATATGTTGGTAGTCAGTTTGTTAATAAATTGAAATAAGATCGGTTTTGTCCATAAAAAAGCCCGTTCACGGGAACGGGCTTTTTCGTGCGGGTGATTGCTTATTCGGCAACCACTTCGAAATCTATTTCCACATTGTTGCCATTGCTGAAATCGATGGCTGCTTTATGTGTACCGAGTTCTTTTACTTCGTCAACGATAGAGATACGCTTGCGGTCGATCTCGTAACCTTTCTGGTCACGGATGGCGCGTGCGATCTGCAGGGAAGTAACGCTGCCGAATATCTTTCCGCTCGTACCGGTTTTGGCACCGATAGAAACGGGAGATGCTTTCAGCACTTCGATCACCTTGTTGAGTTCAGCCAGCATAGCGGCTTCTTTCTTGGTGATCACTTTCAGGCGTTCTTCCTGTTGTTTGAGGTTGGAAGGGTTGGCTTCTACCGCCAGTTTGCGCGGTATCAGGTAATTGCGTGCATAACCGTTCTTTACGGTAACCAGTTCATTACGGCCACCCAGGTTGTCCACGTCTTCAATGAGAATTACTTGCATGTTTCTTTTTTTAGTCCCAAGAGCCCAGCCAATATTTTATCAGGCTGTCTCCCGCAAAGCGGGGTTAGGGAAGGTTACTAAGTTATTTCAGAATTATTTCATCAGGTCCGTTACGTAAGGAAGCAGTGCCATCTGGCGTGCTTTCTTTACGGCGTCCTGTACTTTACGCTGGTATTTCAGCGAGTTGCCTGAAAGACGACGGGGCAGGAGTTTGCCCTGCTCGTTGATGAATTTTTTCAGGAACTCGATGTCTTTATAATCCACGTATTTGATGCCATATTTTTTGAAGCGGCAGAATTTTTTCTTGGGCTTCTCCTGTTTGATGGCGGTCAGGTATTTGATCTCGTTCTTTGCCATGATTAAGCCTCCTGTTTGTCTTGCATTGCGAATCCGCCATTCCTTTTGATATGATTGTACTCGACGGCGTATTTATCGAGACGAGTGATCATGTGACGCATTACCTGTTCGTCACGCAGCATCTGGATCTTCAGTTTTTCATTGAGATCTGAAGGGCCTGTGAATTCAAGCACCCAGTAAATACCGGTTGTTTTTTTCTGGATGGGGTAAGCCAGTGATTTTAAACCCCAGGGATGTGTGGCTACAATGCTGCCACCGGCCTGTGTGATCATATCGGTGTATTTTTTCTGGGAAGCTTTGAAATCTTCCTCAGACAATACCGGTGTGAAGATCACCATCAATTCGTAATGGTTCATTACCTGAATTTTTTGGTTATGAAATGGTTTTTTCCCATTGGACATCCGCCTCAGGCGGAAGAATCTGCCAAAACAGATTTGGGGCGGCGAAGGTAGCTAATATTGAGGATTAATCGCTAAGAAATGGGAGAAATCCTGGCTGTTAGCGGTTTTTTTAGCTGGAGTTAAGCAGATAAATGAGCGCCAACCTGTGGATCTACGTATAATTGTGCCGTAACCGGTTGATTATCAGCAGTACATTAATCCAGGCCATTTTTTCTCGCCAGTACCACGAAAGTAGGAAAATGATCGCTGTAGCCTCCCCGGTAAGTATTGCCATCCCAGGTGCGCATGGGATATCCCTTATACCTGCCGCGGTCTTCTTTCATGAAATCACGGGCAAAAATGGAAGCATGATGATAAAAGAAGCCGGTATCCCTATCGGATAACCAGGCGCCGGAAAGCAGAATCTGGTCAAACAGGCCCCAGCTGTCGCGGTTGGCCAATGTGCCGATACCTTTCCGGTATAATGCCAGCCAGGGGTTGTACCAGTCCTGTAGCGCTATATGCTCCCTGTTTCCTTTGGCCCCGAGAACTTCTGTAACACTTGGGCTTTCAGGATCATCATTCAGATCACCCATCAATATCAGTTTCGCATGTGGGTCTGCGGCGATGAGTTTCCGGGAATGGTTGCGGCAAACTGTGGCAGCAGCGGCGCGGGCCGGAGCGCTTCTCTGCTCGCCGCCGCGCCGGCTCGGCCAGTGGTTTACATATATATGAATGATTTCCCCCGCAAGCGATCCCTTCACATACAAAATATCCCGTGTAAATGCCGCTTCCTTACTGTTGCCCGGCAGCGCCACAAATAATTTTTCCGCATGTAAGGGTATAAAATAAGCCGGCTGATATAATAGACCCACATCCACACCCCTGGCATCTTTTGAATCGAACCTGATAAACTGGTATTGCCGTTTACGCAGCAGCGGATGATGTGTGAGATCCCGCAGCACAGTATCATTCTCAATTTCGGCTACACCCAGCAATGCAGGGCCATCCGGCGTAATACCTGCACCGATCTTACTGATCACGGTGGCGAGTTTATCCAGTTTATCGGTATAGATATGGCCGTTGTATCGTTTGATACCATGGGGCGTAAAATCATCATCATTCACCAACGGATTATCCACGGTATCATAAAAATTCTCCAGGTTATAAAAAGCTACGATGCATACCTGGTATGACCGCGGTTGGAATAACCATGCCAGCACATGAAAAAACAATAGGCAAGCATATTTCATAGGGCAAACATATTATGTTCCTATCACCGCAGGTAACGTATTTACCGCATAAAAAACACAGGGTTATTGTCCGGTTGCAGAACAGCAGTTACTTTCACACTTCCTTTGTTTCGCCCCGCATTACAAACCTATGATGCGGTATACAGGCATGATATTATTCCTGGGTATACAACTGCATGTGGCAGCACAGCAGTATGAGAAAGCCAGGAAAAACGATGTGTTACCCGATTCCGGGAGAATGATCGGATGGCGGGAAGATATCCCGCAGGAATTACCCGTGGTATCTCTGAATGATGATGCACGTCATGATGGATCCGGCACATACATACCCTCATTGCTGAATGCCAGCAGGGACATAGTGCTCGATGCGGCCGCTTTTCATTTCAACATGATGCATTTCCGGCTGCGGGGATATGATGCGCAGTGGTCGGGTACACTGATCAATGGCATAGTAATGAATAATCCGGAAGACGGTACTATCCCCTGGACTTACTGGAGCGGACTGAATGATGTCACAAGAAATACACAGGTGATCCCTTTTCTCCAGGCAGGAGAAGCAGATATAGGCAACATTGGCATTACGAACAGTATTGATATGCGCGCGTACAAACAAAGAGTACAGACGCAGGTGGGATATTCTTTGTCAAACCGTTCTTATACCAACAGGCTCTCAATTACCTATGCAACAGGAATGAATGCAAAAGGCCTGGCTTTTGCAATAAGCGCCACCTGCCGCTATGCGCAACAGGGATATCTGCCCGGAACATTTGTGCAGGGAGCGGGTTATTATATAGCAGCAGATAAACGGATGCACAATGAAGGGCTGTTATCTGTATGCCTGTTCGGGAATGCTGCGTTAAGAGGAAAGCAGTCAGCGGTTACACACGAGGCAGCGGAAATGGCAGGCAGCCGCTTCTACAATGCATACTGGGGCTACCTGGATGGCCGGAAGAAAAATGCCAATACCAGCTATACACATGTGCCGGTACTGCTGGTGAATTATGAACAGAAAAAAGACAGGCTGTCTTACCTGCTTTCTGCCGCGGTCATGTATGGTACGAGAACTGCCACTTCGCTCGACTGGTACCATGCACCCGACCCGAGACCGGATTATTACCGCAACCTGCCTTCTTATTACCAGGATAGCACACTACAGCGAACCCTGCTGCAGGCATATACAGCAGATGCCGGTATGATGCAGATAGATTGGGACCGAATATATGATATCAACAGAAACAGTTTGGAAACCACCTATGGTATAGATGGCGATCCGGGGAAATCGTTTACGGGGTTAAGGTCTCATTATATTCTTCAGGAACGCATTACTACTGTTCGGCGTATATGCGCGGCATGGCAATACCAGTACACACCTGCAGATGCAGTATCCGTTGCAGGAGGTATTTCGGCACAATGGCAGCGGCTGCATTATTATGAAACGGTTGACGACCTGCTGGGAGGAGAATATTATATGAACTGGAACCAGTTTGCAGAAGGAGATGCTGCTGTTATCCAGAACGATCTCGATCATCCCGACAGGATATTGCGACAGGGTGACAGGTATGGCTACGATTACCTGATGGTACATGGTATTGCCAGCGGCTGGACGCAGGCAACTATTGCAGGCCGCAGATGTGACTGGATGCTTGCTGCGCGCCTCGGTTATGTTACTTATTACAGGGATGGATTGGTAAGAACGGGAACCTTTCCGGAACAATCCTTGGGGAGATCGGTGGTATATGAATTTGGAGAGTATACGCTGAAAGCCGGCATTACATACAAGATCGATGGACGGCATTACCTGCGGTTAGCTGTTGCCTGTATGAATAAAGCGCCTTCGGCTGATAACGTATTCATCTCGCCGCGCATGCGGAATACAGAACAGGAGACCATAGATATGCAGCAGATAAGGAATGCTGAACTGGGCTATTATATACAGGCGCCGCGGCTCAGGTTCAGGGCAACAGCTTATATCACGAAGTTTACGAAGGGGATGGATGTACTCAGCTTCTATCATGATGCTTACCGGTCTTTTGTAAACTATGCCATGAGCGGCATCGATCGCCTGCACTATGGAACAGAGCTGGGTATAGAATGGAAAATATCTTCGCGATATACGTTATCAGGAGCTGCTTCCATGGGTACATTCTTATATACCAACCGCTATGCTGTAACTGTAACGGCCGATAATGATGCTTATGTGCTGGAAAGAGGACTTGTATATGCGAAGAACCTGCGCACAGGCGGCACACCGCAGCAGGCATATGCGATGATACTATCTTATCAGCGGGGTAATGGGTATTATTTGAGTCTGAGCGCCAGCTATTTCAGGGAATACTGGCTGGAGGCGAATCCCATACGGAGAACGTACACAGCTGTTAGCGGCCTCATACCCGGAACCGATACATGGAAACAGGTATTGGCCCAGCAACGACTGCCCGACCAATACACGTTGGATATTTCAGGCGGTAATTCTTTCCGGGTAAATAAAAAAGGAACGAAACAGCGTATGCTATCGGTGTATGCAGGTATCCATAACCTGCTTAACAGGAAAGATATGATAGCAGGAGGGTATGAGCAGCTGCGGTATGATAATAATTACCCGGACAGGTTTCCACCTAAATTTTTTTATGCGATGGGACTGAACTTTTCAGTCAGTATTTCTTTCAAATGGTAATATATGAAGTATGAAAAAAAGAATGCCCCTTATTGTTTTTCCAGCCATACTGTTGAGCGCTGCCACCTGTCGCAAAAGTATGGACGCACCTCCTGCGTATAATGGGCCGCAGATCAGTGCGAACCTTTCGGTGAGGCAGCTGCGCAATATGCATTTCACGGGAGGCTTTGAAAAGATCATGGCCGAATATGTGATCAGTGGCATAGTGGTTGCCAATGACAGCAGCGATAATTTCTATAAAACAATCGTGTTGCAGGACAGTACTGCCGGTATCACCATCAGGCTGGATGGTACAGGGCTGTACGGCAGTTATCCTGTAGGCAGACAACTGTTCATCAGGCTGAAAGACCTGTGGCTGGGTGATTATGCAGGAATGATACAATTGGGAGGAGGAGTAGACAGGTCGGATCCACAATATCCGGAGGTCATTCCCATACCACAGCCGTTGTTCAGCAGGCATATTGTTGCGGGGACCTTTCATCATCTTTTGCACCCTATCCCTACAACGATTGAACAATTGAATGATTCTTTACAGAGCTGTCTTGTGTGTATCAGTGATGTGGAAATACAGGCATCAGATACCGGTAAGACCTATGCGGATGTATGGAACCGGCTTTCGGCCAACCGCACGGTGATTTCCTGTAGCGGGACTCGCGTTAGCCTGCGCACAAGCGGTTTTGCAGGGTTCGCAGGATTGCGTACACCCAGGGGCAATGGTGCTGTAACAGGTATATACAGTGTTTTCCGGAATGAAAAACAATTGATGATACGCGATACTTCCGATATCAGGATGGGAGGCTTGCGTTGTGCGGCATCGGGTATCAAACTGTTGATGACGGAAGATTTTGAAAGTCCGCCGGCAGATAGCCTTTCCCCTGCACGGGGATGGAAGAGTTTTTCAGAAGCGGGTGATGTTGTTTACCGGAACAAAACAACACAGGGTAACCGGTATGCAGAGATCAGCGCTTTTGCATCGGGGCAGAATACTGTGATCTCCTGGCTGGTATCACCACCGGTGGATCTTTCCGGGTCGGCCAATGAGCAACTCAGTTTTATTACAAAAGATGGTTTCGATAACGGGGCAACCTTACAGGTATTGGTTTCCACAGGTTATGATGGCAGCAATACTCCCTGGAAAGCCAAATGGATACCCCTGAAAGCCCTGATCGCCAAAGGTTCGCTGAATAGCCTGGCAACAAGTTGGGTGGCTTCGGGTAATATCAGCCTTGATAGTTATAAGGGCACTGTATGTATTGCTTTTCGTTATGAGGGCGCCGATCCCTCTAAGATCTTTGACAGGAGGACCACCACTTTTCAGATGGATAATATCAGGATACTGGGGAATTAATGGGGAAGTAATGCCCTGGCAATGTCCACAAATACAACGGGGGCCTACTATATCCTGTAAAAATTTCGTGTCAGTTCCCGGCCGGGTGCCGGAATCTTGCCAACATGGCAGGTATCTCCGGTTGGTATTTTCTTTGTTGTTTTGCAGCAAAATTGAACAGGTATGCAAAAAGGACAGATCCGTGTACAAACGGAGAACATTTTTCCCATCATCAAGAAATTCCTTTACAGCGATCATGAAATATTCCTCCGCGAGCTGGTAAGTAATGCAGTGGATGCTTCCCAGAAGCTGAAAACCCTTTCCTCCATCGGCGAAGCCAAAGGAGAGATAGGCGAGATGCGTATAGATGTAGTGCTTGACACAAAAGAAAAAACGCTCAGTATCACAGACCGCGGCGTGGGTATGACCAGCGAGGAAGTGGATAAATACATCAACCAGGTGGCATTCAGCGGGGCGGAAGAGTTTATGGAGAAGTATAAGGACGCTAATATTATCGGTCATTTCGGACTTGGCTTCTATAGCGCCTTTATGGTGAGCGATAAAGTGGAGATATACACCAAAAGCCACAAGGAAGATACCAGCGGCGTATACTGGAGCTGCGATGGCAGTCCCGAGTTTGAATTATACAATGTAGACTATAACCAGCGGGGTACCAGGATCGTTTTACATATCAACGAAGAAAGCAAGGAATTCCTGGATGCTTCGCGGATACGGAATATCCTTACAAAATTCTGTAAGTTTCTCCCGGTATCCATTTATTTCTCAGAAGCCGGCGAGAAGACAGAAGGAGAGGAAAAACCCATCAACAATACCAACCCGCTTTGGATCAGGAAACCCTCAGAACTTACCAAAGAGGATTATGAGGCCTTCTACAGGGAACTCTATCCTTTCAACGAAACACCGTTGTTCTGGATACACCTGAATGTGGATTATCCGTTTAACCTGACAGGTGTATTGTATTTCCCCAAGATCAAACAGACTTACGAGATCCAGAAGGATAAGATACAGCTATACAGCAACCAGGTATTTGTAACAGATGAGGTAAAGGATATCGTTCCTGAGTTCCTGATGCTGTTGCAGGGTGTGATCGATAGTCCGGATATACCGTTGAATGTGAGCCGCAGCTACCTGCAGGGCGATCCCAATGTAAAAAAGATCAATGCGCATATCACCAAAAAAGTGGCGGATAAGCTGGATGAAATATTCCGTAATGAGAGGCAATCGCTCGAAGAGAAATGGGAAAGCCTGGGACTGTTTGTGAAGTACGGGATGATGACTGATGATAAATTCCTGGAGAAAGCGAATAAGTTCCTGGTAATGGAGGATGTGGAAGGGAAGTTCCATACACTTGAAGAATATAAAATGGCTACCGAGACCCTGCAGAAAAATAAAGAGGGTAAGCAGGTGATTCTTTACACAACAAATCCTGTGCAGCAGGATGCCTATATACAGGCGGCCAAGGCAAAAGGATATGTGGTGGTGAAAATGGAAACACTGGTAGACGCCGCGTTCATCAATACCATGGAGTCGAAATGGGAGAATGTGAGCTTTGTGCGCGTGGATGCAGATATCGTGGAGAACCTGATCGATAAACAGGAGAGCAATGAGAGTGTATTGAATAAAGAGGAGGCTGATAAACTGAAGGAAATGTTTACCCTTACAGTAGCCGACCTGCATGTAACTACGGAGATCAAAGGCCTGAGCGCTGAATCAGCTCCGGTGGTGGCAACCCGCCCCGAGTTCATGCGCCGTATGAAAGATATGGGTGCCGTGGGAGGAGGAATGACTGCTTTCTATGCACAGATGCCTGATGAGGTAACACTTACTGTGAATGGTAACCACCCGATCTACCAGGCTTTGCTGAAAGAGGAAGATGCAGATGTGCAGACCAAACAGGTGCGCAACCTGGCCGATCTCGCACTCTTGTCGCAGGGACTGTTGAAAGGCAATGAGCTCACCAACTTCATTAACAGGAGCGTGGAGTTGATGCAGAAAGCTTAAATAATGATACAAATACTGATTACCAGGCTGCCGGCTTTAATAAAAGCCGGCAGTTGCTTTTCCACTAACTTCACGATATCATGCTTCATCGCCTCCAGATAGAAAGGATCATCGAGGAAAATCCGGGCACCAGGTCATTTGTATTATCCGGCGACCAGCTATCCTATACTCCCGGCCAGTTCCTCACATTTGTTTTCAAAAAATCCAACGGGAAGGAAGACAGGAGAAGCTATTCCCTTTCATCCACTCCTGTGCTACATGAGCCATTGCAGGTAACTATAAAACGGGTAGCGAATGGCGAATATTCGAGATGGTTTATCGATACCGCAGAGGAAGGTGACGTATTATACACCACGGGCGCCTCGGGTTTTTTTGTATTGCCCGAAAACCTGGATGCATACAACAGCATCGTCTTTTTTGCAGCCGGCAGCGGTATCACTCCTATATTTTCCATGATCAAAACTGCACTGGCTGTGCATGATGCTATCCGCATACACCTTGTATACAGCAATACCTCCCGGGCATCCACTATCTTTTATGACAACCTGCAAAGCCTGCAGGCCAGTTATCCCGAAAGACTTGTGATCGATTACCTGTACAGCAGTTTTGACCTCCGGCAGCGAAAACGCCTGAATGTAGGTGTGGTACAGGAGATGGCTGCCCTTTATCGGAATAACACTTTGTTCTATGTCTGCGGCCCTTTGGAATACATGCGTACCATCACTATTGTACTAAGAACAGAAGGTGTGCCCGAACAGAATATCCGCAAAGAGATATTCCACATAGAAAAACCCGTGATCAAAGAGCTGCCGCCCGATGCATTGCCGCATAGGGTTCATGTAACCCTTGATGGAAGGGAATATGCATTTGAAACACAGTATCCCGCCACCATACTTCAGACGGCAAAATCGTCAGGCATACCATTACCCTATAGCTGCGAGGCAGGCCAATGCGGCACCTGTGCGGCCACCTGCGTATCAGGCAAAATATGGATGTGGCATAACGATGTGCTATTGCAGGAAGAAATTGCGAAAGGCAGGGTGCTTACCTGTACGGGTTATCCTGTGGGTGGTGATGTGGTGTTGAAATACTGATCATTGTTTTTCAAGCTCGGCTTTTACCATATCTTTTTTCAGGCGGGCAACCGGTATCTGAGTACCGTCTTCGAGCAACAGATAACCGCCATCCTGTTTTACCAGACTTTTGATGAAGCGTTTATTTACCAGGTGCGTCTGGTGGCAGCGGATAAACCCGTAATCGGCAAGTATCTCTTCGTATTCGAAAATGGGCCTGGACACCATGATCTTCTCACCGTTTTCAATAAAAAAAGTAGTATAGTTATTGGATGATTCGCAGCGGATGATCTCTGATGTGGGAATGAACCTTGTTTCCCTGGCAGAAGTGAGCGCGATACGATGCTGTGCTTTCTGCCGGCTGGACATTACCTGTAAAAGGTTTTCCAGTTTCTGGTTCTGCTTTTTTTCCGTACTGCGATAGATGGCTTTGTGCACGGCAGATACCAGTTCTGCGGGATTAACCGGTTTGAGCAGGTAATCCAGTGCAGCAAATCTTACCGCCTGTATGGCATACTGGTCATGGGCGGTAACAAAGATCAGTTCAAAATTGCGGGTCTTTACAGACCGGAGCATGTCGAACCCGTTTCCGCCTGGCATCTGTATATCCAGGAAAACAATATCGGGCTGGTATTGCTGTATCAGCTGCACGCCGGTATCTGCGTCATTGGCCTGCCCTGCCAGCTCTACCTGCGGGCAATGCTGTTTCAGCAATATTTCAAGGTTATCAATATTGTTCTCCTTATCATCAATGATCACCGCGGTAACCAGCATTTATAACCAGTTTTGG
>DASVLZ010000250.1:0-6754 GCA_036384615.1 Sediminibacterium sp. | reverse complement strand
TTCTATGTTCCTGGCAGGTATTTCCATGAAGCTCGGCGGTTATGGATGCCTCAGGGTGGCCGTATTCCTGCTGCCGCAGGCCGCGCACCAGTATTCATTGATCATCATATTACTGGCAACGATAGCCATCATCTACGGAGCATTCGCTACCATGATGCAGACCGATCTCAAATACATCAACGCCTATTCATCGGTAAGCCATTGCGGTTTTGTGATACTGGGCATAGGCATGCTTACCCGTGTATCGGTTACAGGCGCGGTATTGCAGATGATATCGCACGGGCTGATGACGGCATTGTTCTTCGCTGTTATCGGCATGATCTATTCACGCACCCATACACGTATGGTAGCGCAGCTGGGTGGATTGCTGAAAGTGATGCCGTTCATCTCCACGCTATTTGTAATAGCAGGCTTATGTTCACTCGGCCTGCCGGGCTTCAGCGGGTTTGTGGCGGAGATGACCGTGTTCATGGGTTCATGGGAGCATCCAGACAGGGTATACCGCCTGGCCACCGTTCTTGCCTGTGCTTCCATAGTAGTAACGGCAGTGTATATATTACGCGCAACGGGAAAAGCCATCATGGGGCCATTGCCCGGGCAGTATAACGGGTTAACAGATGCTGCCTGGTATGAGAAATCGGCCGCAACCATACTGGCAGCAGCCATCCTGCTGATGGGGGTGGCGCCATTCTTAATCACGAAACTGGTAGGTCCGGGTACAGACACCATGATGCAGCAGATAGGAAAAGCCATCACGCGAAACTGACAGAACGCAAATGATGCACATAGATATTTTCATATTGCTCAGACAGGAGATCATACCGGTACTGCTGATCTTCTTCCTGTTGGTATACAAACTCGGGAAAGAAAGGGATGCTGTCATATTACCTGCGGTGATGAATGTGCTGCTGCTCATCAATTTCCTGGCGGGCATACTGTTTTACGACTGGCAGGGACTTACATTCAGCGGCATGTACCATACGGATGGATTTGTGGTAATGCAGAAAAGCATACTCAACCTTGCTTTCTGGCTCATAGCCATGCAGGCAACAGGCTGGCTAAAAGGGCATGCGCATGCCGCAGAAATGTACCTGCTGCTGCTAACTACTTTGCTGGGTATGTTCCTGATGCTTTCATCAGGCCATATGCTCATCTTTTATATAGGGCTTGAAATGGCAACGATACCACTGGCGGCAGCAGTGAATTTTGACCTGCAAAAGAAACGCTCATCAGAGGCGGCGATGAAGCTGATCATTTCTTCGGCCTTTTCTTCGGCATTGCTGTTGCTGGGTATTTCATTCCTGTATGGTATTACAGGAACCCTGCTGTTTGCAGAAATACCGCAGGTGTTGCATACCACGCCCGTAAGCATACTTACATTCATATTGATATTTTCCGGATTCGCATTCAAAATATCCGCCGTACCCTTTCACCTGTGGACGGCCGATGTATATGAAGGTGCGCCCATACCGGTAACAGCCTACCTGTCTGTAGTATCGAAAGCGGCGGTCATATTCATACTGGGGTATATGCTGTACATGGTGTTCCGTCCCCTGGCAGTTACCTGGTATACCATGATGATGGTATTGTCGCTGGCAACGATCATCACCGGCAACCTGTTTGCATTGCGGCAGAATAACCTGAAACGGTTCCTTGCCTTTTCTTCCATAGCGCAGGTAGGTTTTGTAATGGTGGGTCTTACAGGAAGTTCGCAGCATGCCATGGCTTCGGTAGTGTATTTTATCCTGGCCTATGTGTTTTCCAACCTCGCCGCTTTTGGCGTGGTAACCCTGATCGCCCAGCAGACAGGCAGGGAAACGATTACAGATTACAGGGAGCTGTACCGGAATAATAAAACGCTGTCATGGATACTGGCCATCGCTGTTTTCTCTCTTGCCGGTGTGCCGCCGGCAGTAGGTTTTTTCGGTAAATTCTTCCTGCTGATGTCGGGTGCATCGCAGGGCGATTACCTGTTCATCAGCATAGCTGCATTGAACATGGTGGTATCTTTTTATTATTACCTGAAGATCGTGCGTGCCGTGTTTATGGAAAAGAATGAAACGCCTGCAGATACAATACCTGTTCCCTTCTGGGAAGGCCTTTCGCTCTGGATATGCGTAGCGGGCATGCTGGTAACAGGCTTCCTGGGAATCGTATTCAGCTATATTTTTTCAATGACACCCTCTTATCAGTGAGTTATGGCGATCAATAAAAACCATGAATTTGAAGACCTGAATGGTGTAAAATGCGCCATCGTGGAAAAGCAGGTAAGCGAAGAAAGGGCAAAATTCCTTGAACAGCTATTAACGTTCAATGGTTATACAGTGATCGTGCAGCCCGTTGCGGTTAAACCGCCCCCGGCAGCGCCGGCAGGGGAAGGGGTGGCAGTACCTGAAGAGCCTGTAGTACAGCTTTTTACTGTGGGGGTAACCGATGTTACCTTCAACCCCATAAATGCCATATTCGGGCGCTTATTGCGTACTCCCGGCGGGCAGGTGGTAACCCTGGCATACTGGAAGGGAAAAGAAACGGAGGCGCAGGACCAGGTGCCGTATTTTGAGAACAGATTTTAATTTTCTGCCCGCGGACCGTATATTTGGTAAGCCTGCAGGAGCCTGAGGTTTCCCCGGCGGGCTGCAGACCTGCAGGTATGTTGCGTAATCCTTATCCCCAGTTTCCTTTTCCTGGTCCAGAATGGTGATTTATTGACAAAGTGGGTGCCCCGGGCAGCCAGCAGAAATCTTAACAGCAAGGATGGCAAGAATTTTAGTTGTAGACGACGACCCGGTCATCATCAAACTATACCAGGTGATCCTGAAGAAGGAAGGGTTTGATGTAACCATAGCAGAAACGGGTGAGCAATTGATGAGATCCATCACCGTGGAAAAACCGGATGTGATCCTGCTTGACGTGATCCTGCCGGATGATTCAGGGTTAGGCCTCTGTGCCCGTATCAAGAAAGATCCCGGATTTGCCGGGGTAAAGATCATACTGGTATCCGGTATGGAGATTACACCGGCACAGGTGGCTGAAGGAATAGAAACCGGGGCGGATGATTACCTGACCAAGCCGTTTGATCCCAAAGAATTGCTGGCGCGGATCAAGAACTGCGTAAAGCTGAAGATGGCCGAAGAAGGCCTGCGGGATAAAAACCGCGAACTCAAAGACCTTGCCCGTCACCTGCAGGATGTGCGGGAAGAAGAAAGAAAAGCACTCGCACGCGAAGTGCAGGAAGAATTGGGGCAGCTGGCCGCCGCACTGAAGATGGATGTGGACTGGCTCGCGCTCAACCTTTCACATGCCCCCGAGGCGCAGCTGAAGAGGATGGCGCATGCTTCCTCAACAGCCAAGATCATTATACAAACCATACGCCGCATAGCTTCAGGGCTGAGACCCAGTATGCTGGATGAACTGGGGCTGAATGCATCGCTGGAATGGCTGTGCAAGGAGTTTGAAGGCCTGCATAATATTCCCTGCCAGTTCCATGCCGCAGCAGATGATGAAAACCTTAATGTAGAGCAGAAGACCGCCATGTTCCGCATAACGCAGGAAGCACTGCGCAACATAGCCATGCATGCCGATGCCAGCGTGGTAAAAGTGAGCGCGGTAATAGAGGGCGACAACATTTTACTCACCATCACCGACAATGGCCGTGGCTTTGCTCCCTCAACAGCTATGGGTATGGGCGTGATCGGCATGCGGGAAAGAGCGCTGGCGATCAACAGCCAGCTGGTTATCCGGAGCGCACCCGGGGAGGGCACTACCATTACTCTCGAGGGAAGGCCGGATATAGGCTGATCACCCCCATTTTTTCCCTGTATTTTCAGGGTCTTTTCTCGGAGGAAAGATTTGACAACAGTCACTGAAAACAGTATTTTCGCGATCCTGATATAACGGGATGTAGCGCAGCCCGGTAGCGCGCTTCGTTCGGGACGAAGAGGCCGCTGGTTCGAGTCCAGTCATCCCGACCAAAAGGAAGATCAATCGAAAGACTGGTCTTTTTTTATTCTTTCCTGTCAACGATTGGCGCATGTGCTGAAACCTTTATTCAGCGTGTATTTCAGTCAGTTTGCATTACTTTTTCGCTCTGACAACTGGCCAGGTTCAATTTTCAAAATGTTAATATCAATATGATATTGTTATCGGTTTTTGCATACTAATGCAGGTAAGCGTATGCAAACTTTACACTGTATATTTTACAAATCTGCTTTGATTTCTATCTTTAGTTTCTGTTTTCAGGTAGCTTCGTTTCCGACCGGAATGTGACATTCCTTTCCCGGACAAAGCAAGAAGCCTGGATGGTTGCTACGATATTATCATTAAAATCAAAATTTATGCAGACAAACAGAAGACTCTGGTTAAAATATGCCGGCTTAGGTATGGCGGGAATCGGACTTACCGGGTTTCGATCTTATGTTTCTCCTGTTGAGGATTATGTAAGTAAAAATACAGGAGTAGCCGGACAGCCTGTTATATTACGTTCAAACGAAAATCCTTATGGCCCTTCTCCATTGGCAAGAAAAGCTTTTGCGGACAATGCGTCCATGAGCAACAGATATCATTGGAGCATAGCATCACAACTGGTTGCTGAAATTGCGGCAAAAAGCCATATAGCAGAGGAAAATATTTTGCTCGGAGCCGGCTCAACTGAGATATTGGATCTGAGTGCAAAGCTTGCAGCGGTCAGTAAAGGCAATTACGTTATTGCAGATCCAACCTATGATTATTGGACCGTTACTTTAGATCACCTGGGCATGCAAAAAATAAAAGTTCCCCTGGCTGACGATAAAAGAGTCGATCTGCAGGCGATGCTGAGTGCTATTAACGGTGACACAAAACTTGTTTATATATGTAATCCAAATAACCCGACAGGCACCACGTGTGAAAGAGATGCACTGGTTGAATGTATAAGTGCGACACCCCGGAATACAATTATTTTGATTGATGAAGCATACCTGGATTTTACAAAACAACAATCGCTCTGCAGTCTTGTTAATGATTTTCCGAACATGGTTGTTGCGAAAACCTTTTCAAAAATATACGGACTGGCCGGCGCTCGGATCGGTTATGCCATTGCCGGTAAAGCAATGATCGGCAAACTGGCAAATCTGCAATCCAATACAAACAACAGCGTAAGTGTATTATCGAAGCTGGCTGCTATAGCCTCTTTGAAAGATGATAGGTTTGTCTCGGATTGCCGTTCGCTGAATGAATCCGCGCGGAAGTATACTATTACTGCACTGGAAAAGTCAGGTTGCACCTGCATTCCTTCCGATACCAATTTTATATATTTTTCATTGTCAGCATATAAGAAGGATTATTTCGGGCAATTGGAAAACAACCGTATCCAGGGAACGAGAATCTATGAGGACCAGGGAAAGTGGACAAGGATCACAGTAGGAACGATGGAGGAAATGAAAATGTTTATTAAGGCGATACAATAAAGGCAGTCCCGGCAGCAACTCAACTTTCTTTTGAATACTTTTGATAATACAACCTTGTTTTATGAATACGCCCGTTAGCTTCGCACCTATGCTGTACATCCCCGGTGGCATAAAGGAGTTGGATTTCTATACAACCGCATTCGATGCAGAACTGCTGCGTAAATGGACCAACGATGATGGAAGTATTCATGCAGCGGAACTATCTATCCAGGGAACGCTGTTCTTTGTGCATGAAGAGAATAATGGCAAGATGTTGAAAAGCCCCGGGCGACATGCTGGGACTACCGTAAATATAGGCCTGTTCGTTCCCGATGTAGATGCGGCACTTACGAAAGCACTCGCAGCAGGAGCAAGACTTATCGCGGAAGCGCAGGACTATGATTACGGCTACCGCCAGGCCGAAATTGCTGACCCCTTCGGGCATATATGGACAATACAGAAACGGATATGAACGCTCAATCAGTTTCCATCAGAACAACCCCATAACAAACCTCCTCCATCCCATCCCGTCACCCACCATCTCATCAAACCCGGGTATAAAAGGATGGTCTGGTATAACGCCACGGCTGCCGTTTCTGCCGGTAGTGGCAAAATGCATAAAGGCCAGTGATGTGTGGGTGTGTATACCCGAGTTGGGCAACTGCAGGTTGATGCCTATAGCAATTCCGCCGCCTTTATAACTGCCGGCCGTTTCTTCACCAACGATCACCGCCAGGTGGTTCGACTGTGCAACCGCCGCAAAGGTGGAGGCGGAAGATGCGGTGCCCCCGTTTACATACAGGTATACTTTGCCCGTAAAGCGACCGGGCTTTGGCTGTATGGTGGCAAGTTCCATCGAATACTCAGACAGCTTTACCATGCTTTTGCCGTTTTTCATGGGTTCTATATAGTCGTACTTGTTTTTCCTGATCTTGGCAGGGATGTTGGCCAGTGCCAGCCAGGCATCCTTATCATTGAGCAGGTATTCACTGTCTGCATACCGCGTTGGCTGGTTTACCAGGTAGCTTAACAGGTAAGCGGCACGTTCTTCTTCGCCGCCATCGTTATAGCTCAGGTCTATCACCAGGGTACGGACCCCTTTTTCCCTTACCAGTGTAAACAGGGAATCTATAGCATGTTCAAATGGGGTTTTATCCGCACCGAAGGTGCGTACAGTAAGAAAGGCGGCCTGTTTTTCGGGTACCAGTTCCAATGTAAACGGTTGTTTCCTGCGTGTTGCATACCGTTTGGATGCCTCAAATACGCGCTGGTTTACCGGGTTGTCCGCAGCATTCTTATTAATATCAGTTATGCCCAAACCTGTGCTGAAA
>DASVLZ010000249.1:0-11866 GCA_036384615.1 Sediminibacterium sp. | reverse complement strand
TCTATATCATTCAAACCCGTAACCCTGGTATACCGCTCCGCTTCACCGGATGCATCCACTGAAAAAACATGGGTGCCTGCAGCGCAGTATATCCTGTTATTGCCTTTGACCACCTGCGTGGTATGCTGGTAATTGAGGTGCTCACGCCATTGGCCGATAGGAGGAGGCTGGCTTTGCGCAAATACAGATAAGAGTGGAAGGCAGGCAAACAGGAATAAGGAACAGCAGGCTGATGAGTACCTGTAAAACAAACGGGTAAACCGGTTTTTTTTGAGGGAAGGATCGTTCAATGCAGACCGCATACATGGCCGGTTAAATAGTCACAATACCGCTTTTAATGGCGAAGATGGCCAGGCCAACCCTTGTTTTTACTTCCAGCTTTTTGAAGAGGTTGTCGCGGTAAGTATCGATGGTACGGGGGCTCAGGCACATTTCATCGGCAATTTCCTTGTAGGTTTTATCGGTACATATCCATTTAAGAAAAGCCACTTCATTTTCGCTGAGGTTGCCCAGTGTAAGTACATCGCTGTCGTATACTTCTTCCTTGTTGATGTACTGCATCAGCTTATTGCTCACAAGATCGTTGATATAAAAACCGCTGTCGCGGATATTATTGAGAGCATCCTTGAATATCCTCGGCTTGCTGTCTTTGAGTATATAACCCCTCGCACCGTTTTTGAGCATGCGGATAATAGCTGTATCATTTTCGAGCATACTCAACACCAGCACCTTGGTTTGGGGAAGATTGCTTTTTATCCAGCTCGAAGTTTCATAGCCATCCATTTGCGGCATGGTAATATCCAGGAGCACTATGTTGGGGGTGGTACGGGTATTCCTGATCTTTTCGATAAACTCCTGTCCGTTATTGGCTTCCATGATCACTTTGAACCCATCGAAAGAATTGATCATGGCAGCGAGACCGGTTCTTAACAGCTCATGATCATCAACCAAAGCAACAAGTGTCATACGGATATCTGTTTAGGTCGTATCAATAAAGTTATAATAGTTCCCTCACCGGGCGCACTTTTTATATCGATAGTGGCATTGATCATCCTGGCGCGGTTGGCGATGTTCTGCAGGCCTATGCCAGGACGCGATCCCTTCAGCACAGCCGTATTAAATCCAACGCCATCATCACTGATGGAAATGGCGGTAGACTCCGGCCGGCTGTTAATATGTACGTTAATGGTACGGGCGCTGGCATGTTTGATGATATTGTTGATGATCTCCTGAATGATACGGTACAGGATGGTATCGTTGTTGGCATCCACAATATAAAAATGATCCGAGGCAGTGAAATGCGTGGTATACCGCCCGCTTTTTTCGAGGGAAAACAGGAGCTGCCTGATAGACTCGATGATGCCGATATCATGCAGGCGGTTGTTCTGCAGGTTATGGCTCAGGTCGCGCAGGTCCTTGATGGCCTTTCCCAAAAGTTCATCTGTTTGTTCGATCTTTTCTTCGGTGGCGGCATCACCCATGGTGTTCAGGTTGAGCCTCACAAGACTCAATATCTGGCCGATGTTATCATGTATTTCCTGGCTGATGTAACTGAACGCCTGCTCCTGGATCTCAAGTTGCGTTTTGAGCAGTGTTTGCTCAAAACGGTTTTTCATCTCTTCCTTCTCCTCCCGGTTCTTGCGCTGGCGGCGCAGGAACACAAAGATCAGCAGCAAAACAAACAAGCCAAGTAAGACAAAGAAAACAGAGGCAACAATGATGGTGATTAAGATGTCTTCCTGTCGTTGGGGCATATAAAAAATGCAATGACAAACGAACTGTATAAAATTACATTTAAACTGCCGAAGATGATAATGTAAATACGTTTGCTTTCTGCGTGGAGGTCATTGTTTTTCAGGTATTCGAATAACGCATTGGCTATCACGGAGCCCAGGTAGAAGATCAGCAGGCCGCTCACTATCCAGAAAAAGGGCTGTTTCGACAGCTGCAGGTCGATCTGCACCGGGGTGATGGATTCGTAAAAGAAAAGGCAGCAGCAAAGCACGATAAAAAAAGAGCCCAGTACCGCTGTATAGGAGTTAAAGGTTTCATTGAACCCTTGCAGGAACAGGATATTGCAGATGGCCAGCACCAGGAAAAGGGGAATGAAAACGCGTATGATCGTCTTGAATACATGCTTGTGCAGGTGCTTCAGGAACAGGAAACTGTAAAAGGATATCTCAACGGGGATGAAGAGATTGAACATAGCGTTCTTATAGGCGCCGCCTCCAAAATAAGACCACCACCATCCCATAAACTCCACGATCACCGTAAGCATCAGGAATGGCACGAAATACTGAAGCAGTTTGTTTTTGGGTTTCCTGATCAGGAAAAACACCGAAAACAAAAATGACAGTACCTCAAACAGGAGGGAAAAGGAAAACTTCATTTAGGAAATAACCAACCTTCGGGTCATTTTGGTTTATCTGTTATGGGAAAGCATGACCCTGGTTGAGATAGTTGGAACCATCATCAGCATTGGGATCATCGCCGGTATCGCCCATAGACCTTACATTTCCTCTTCTTGCCCTCATATCTTTACCCATGAAGAAAATGGTGCTGCGGCCGATATAATCTTTCTGCGGTGCAGTTTCTTTTGTATAGTAACCGAAGTTTACGAAAACACTGTCTGATTTGTATTTCACCAGCAGGGTGTTCAGGTAGGAGATCAGGTTCTTGGTGGAATAGCCAACATATTTTGTACCTACCTCGGGAAATTTTCTCGCGAAAGCTTCCGACATATTATCGGCATGATCTCGGGAGATCAGGCCAACAATAGCACCTGTTCCCATAGAGCTGGAAATATTGGTATTCTCAGCAGCGTCCTGGTTTTTCTGATCCAGGGAAGCCTGCTCTTTCTTACAGCCTATGATCAGAAAGCAGGTGACACAGGCAAGTGTCAGAAAGCTACCGATAAACGTAAACTTTTTCATAAAAAAACTGTTTAGGACCAGGTTTTATGTGTTAAAAACACATCCCAATCCTATGCAAGGTAATTCATATTCGAATTCGGGCATATGAGGTTTGTGTATTTATTCCCTTTATTTTATCAACATATTGATAATCAATATGTAATATACATTAATTGTTTAAAAAACGGTGTTTTTCCCGGTATTTTTCAGTGAAAACACCGGAAAAAAACGTAGGGAAACCCCGTATTGATTCCGGCATTCTGTTAAAAAAGAATCACACAATGGTCTACGAAAAAAACTGCAGGAATGCTACAGGTTGGCGATGGTTATCTAAAGTATCCATGCCCGATCTGCCATCTGCCATCTGCTATCTGCGATCCTTTTATATCTCCTGCCTGATATATTTTCTCACGGCAGTGAAATTCACTATCCATATCACCAGCAGTATCAATATAGCTGCTGCGAGCAGCCAGGGCGATGGCCATGCATGTACATAAATATGCTGCGTCAACAGGCGTATATGCAACATGTATTGCATGCCGGTAATCAGCAGGAGCGCCGCACACACGATCCAGATATTCGAAGGAAAGAAACGGTGCAGCAGGAACCTTTGCAGTTGTCCGGGTGAAGCGCCTAACGTGATCAGCAGTATGATATCTTCCCTGCAGGATGCAATCGTAAGCTGTATGAACAGCGTGAATATGAGCATGGCAAAAACAAACATCACCGCTCCGGTAAGCCAGGCGATATTCACCACGAGGTTTACCACCTGCCTGTACCTGCTGAACCGGGTTTTATCGGCATCGGTGGTAAGGCCCCTCTGCTGCAGGTATTCTACTAATTCAGGATTACCCGGGTCTTTGGTACGCAGGATCACGCGTGATGGTTTTGCCTGCTGCTGCCCGAACCTGCTGTTACCCCAGTCCATAAATTCCTGCGGCACCAGCAGTGATGATATGCGGTCGCTGAAACCTACTATGCGGCCCGTGAATGGCGATACATTCCCCTGTAGGTCGTATACATTCACAGTAAAGCGGATCATCTTTACAATTTCCTGCGTCAGCTGTGGCAGGTTCTGCGAAAAGGAGAACTGGAAATTGTAAAAATCGAGGAACATATTGGGCGCGATGATCGGAACAAAATCCTGTCCCGGTTCCCATTTCCAGTCCTTGCTGTTCACATCAATAAACTCCCTGGGCACGCTTTCGAATGCGATATCCGTAAAAAAAGGAAACCTGTCGCTATTGCTCTGGATAGAAGCTTTGAACCTGCTGGCGGTAAGCACACCCACCGATTCCACGAAGTTTTGTTTCTGCAACGCCGTTATATCCGTATCGCTCATGGAAGTGGCGCCGAGGTTGCGGTCGGTAAGTTTTTTGTTGATCACCAGGAAATTAGCCACACTATCCTGGTTGGTCTTGCTGTGAAGCAAGTCGTTGTAATTAACCTGTATCTGCACAGCGGCCAGTATCAGCAGCATGGCCAGCGATAATCCTGCCGATGCCATAAAGAACCGCTTGCGGCCTTTGCCGGTGCGGATGATCTTTTTGAGGAGTGTATGGAATAACGGCATCCTGTTCATTTATAAAAGCAATTGCCTGGTATATGCAAAATGTGTATCATCATCCAGGTCGGTGATCAATAATCCTGCATTCCTTTTCCGGCATTCGGAGGCGATCAGCGCTGTGGCTTTTTCTGTATTCGGCTGGTCGAGATGGCTGAAGGGTTCATCCATGATCAGCCATTGAAAAGGTTGCATCAGCGAGCGGATGATGGCAATGCGTTGCTGCTCCCCATAACTGCAGATGCCTGCTTTTTGCTCCATGATATGGCTAACGCCCAGCTCTTCCGCCATACGGTCAATAACGGATGCATCATACATAGGCTCCTGCATCACCCGTTTCAGTTCAATGTTCTCGCGGCAGCTCAGCTGTGCAAACAGGCGCAGGTCCTGGAATATCACTGACAAGGATTGCTGGCGGATGCCCGCCATTGCTTCGGCATTTATCTGCGGCAATGCCTGCCCGTTGATCTGTACATTCCCCTCGTAATCGTTCCGCAGTTTATACAGGATATGGATAAAAGTGGTCTTTCCCGTACCGCTGGGCGCTTTGATCTTTATCCATTGCCCCTGCTCCAGCAGCAGCGTGGTATTCCATATATCTGACTGCCGTTGCAGCAAACGGTCTTTCAGCGGAACAGGAATAAGATGGTCGAATAATATCTGCATCATGATAAGTGTCCGAAATTACTTGTTTCTGCTCATTGCTATCCGGTGAAGTTCGGATGAAGCGTTTTGGGAAGGTTGCAATAAAAAGCCCCGCCATATCCTGTGCGGGGCTTTTTATTATTGTTGTACCGGGATCAGTTGGTGCGGATGATCGCAGGTACGCCGCCGGGAAACAGTTTGCTGTCCGGGTTCCTGGCTGCCTGCAAACGCATATCCACGGCAATATCTGTAAACAGCCGTGTGAGTGTAACCAGGCTGTTCTGTTTTGTATCCTGCAGGCGCACTTCAAAATTACTTTTGAGGGTTTTGCCGTCAAAAGTATCCATGCTGCCCATGATGTCTTTAAAGGTCTGCTGCGTAGAACGGAGGGATTGATAATACCGTGATGCAGTGTCTTTGGTGAAGCTGCCCAGCGTTTTCGCCATGTCAAAGTACATGATAGCAGATTTCTTGCCATCGAACTTATCCATCACATCCTTGCCGATAACGGCTTTCGAAGTGCCGGCTGTATACTGTGCATAGGTGAGTGAATCACTGGCCACGATCAGGTTCTTATCATCGGCAGAGAGGAATATGCCGAAAGCCGATAACATTGGTGAGCCTTTGTATCCGCCGGAAGGCGTTCTTACCAAGCCTCCCAGGTCCACTGCTTTGGACATGATCTTATCGAAGCTGGCTTTATCGCCGATGGTTATGTTCAGCAGCATTTTACCCCAGGGCTTTTTGGTGATCATGGATTTTTCATCTGTTTTCATCTGCGGTTCAATACCCATCATACCGATATCGGAAACCATCAATGCAAAATCACCTTTAAAAGCTTTATAGAGGTCTTCGCTGGTGAGCCCGCTTTTTTCGAGTGCCATATTGGCGAAGCCTTCCATTTCCAGTTGCTTTAACAGGCCGCCGATGATCTGCGGGTTAATGGAGAACAGCATAAAGCCGTTCAGGTTGGCAGAAGGATATTTCTGCAGCATGGAAAGATCCACACCGGGACTTGCATATTGCTTGAGCAGGTTGGCAACCATGGGGTTTACATAGCTGGTGCTCTTGCCCGCGATCCTGCCGTCTTCAAAGTTGAATGTGCTTATGGAATAGTTGTCTTTGATAAACTCTTCCAGTTTGGGAACCTGTACCGGCAGCATGCTCAGGTAAGAAGGAGCATTGTTGGTGCTGGTATACATGTAACCATCGGCTTTCTCTTTGAACATGCCGGTGAAACGGGATTCATCTGCCAGCGATTCGCTGGTTTTCTGGGTAAAATATTTTGCCACCTGCGCTTTTAATTCAGCCTCGGTATTGATCGAGTCGGGCTGGCCGGTGCGCATGCCTGATGTATCGAAGCTCAGGCTGGGAGAATGGTTATGGAATGTGACGATCACATGGTCTTTATCCCATGCCAGCATGCTTCTGTCCTGCATCAGGAGATAGCTGTAGTCTTTCTCTTTCTGTATGGGTTTGTCTTTCAGGTCTTCCTGTTTCTTCAGGTAAGCTTCCCATTTGGCCGGATCGGAGAGTGTGCCCAGGGCGCTGAAGGTCATCCCATTGCTTTTGTCGGGATAGGCTTTCTGCAGCATGAAGAAGAACCATTGTTTATCCCAGTTTATACCGGAATTGGTTCTCAGTTCATTGAATTTGGCCCTGTCTTTCGAGTCGGCAGGTTCATTCCTGAAAAGACGGGCTACCAGGCTGTCAACACTGATGCCGCCGTTTTGAAGTTTATCATGCATCTGGCTTGCATCCAGCACGCAAACCATGGAAGCTTCTTTAGGTATATACCTGGCTTCTTTTACTGCATTGTTTCTACATGCGGTAAGGATTGCCGCCGCCAGCAATACCCCACATACATAGCGTAAGGTGTATTTCATATGAATATTTACTTGCATGCTAAGTTAGGTCTATTTTTCTATTGCCCGGTACAACACCTCCTCTATCTTCGGACGGATATTCATCTGTCCAAATCTGGCGTTATTTCGGGTAGGCGTAACGCGGTTGGACAGGAAGATGTACACGAGGTTGGCTTTGGGATCTACCCAAACGCAGGTGCCGGTAAAGCCCGTATGGCCGAATGTTTCCGGTGATGCGCTGGCCGAGGGATAAGGCTCCCTGCGGCTGGCATTATCCTTTTCGGGTTTGTCGAAGCCCAGCCCGCGCCGGCTGATATCGCTGCTGTAAGCAGTAAATTTATCCACGGTGGATTTTTTCAGGAACCTTACCCCGTTCATTTCACCTCCATTGAGCAGCATCTGGTACAGCTGCGCCAGGTCATAGGCATTGCTCAAGAGGCCTGCATGTCCAGCCACCCCGCCAAACATGGCCGATCCCTCATCATGCACATCGCCATGTATCAGCTGGCGGCGGAAATGTTTTTCATCTTCCGTGGGTACGATCATGTCCAGCGGCATCACTTCCCTGGGTTTGAAGGTGGTGCTGGTCATATGCAGCGGATCATAAAAAGTTTCCTTTACATATTCGTTCAGGGGCTTACCGCTTACAGCTTCCACTATTTTCCCGAGGAAGATAAAGTCATTATCGCTGTACACATACTTATGCAATGGGCCCAGCTTGCTCTGCAATATGCGGTGGTACAGGGTATCTTCCCAGTCGTTGCGCAGATACAATCCTTCTGCTACACGAAACTGGTGTGCGGCATCTTTTACAGTAGAAAAATACTGCCATTTGGGGTCGCCGCTGGCGGTATCGATCACCTCCCTGTAGAAAGGAATAAAGGGCGTAAGTCCTCCCTGGTGCAGCAGTATATCCGTAAGCTTCAAAGGCGCTTTATCGGTGCCCCTCGTCCAGCTGAGGTAATCGCCCAATGTTTTATCCAGGTCCACTTTTCCTTCTTCATACAGCTTCATGATAGAAACCGTGGTGGCAGATACTTTGGTAACGGAGGCAAGATCATACACCATATCCGTTGTTATGGGCTGCATGTTGTCGAAATTGGTGTAGCCGAAAGCTTTGTTGTACACCAGTTTCCCGTTCCTGGCAGCCAGCACCACGCAGCCGGGTACGGCTTTCTTTTGCACGGCATCATTGGCAATGCTGTCTATCTGCATCAGTACAGATGCGTTCATACCTGCTGAAGCGGGGTCTGCAGGAGCAAAATAATCGTTGTATTCAATGCCGGATCCGAAGGGCAGCTTGGCTGTAACACTTACCGGAAGTTTTCCTTTGGGTTGCAGCTGTCCCTCGAGCAGTTGCAGCGCAGCCGTTTGTGTAAGATCGTCATCTTCATAAGCGGCGATCAGTGCGGAGGGTGTAGTGATATTGCTGATGGCGTAGGGGTTGCCGAACATAATGGTAACGGCATTGGGCAACTGCAATTTGTTGAGCAGGTACAGGGAAGCGCTGCCCAAACCATAATTGCCTGCGGGCCTGCGGCTGTAGTTGTGTACACCTACCACGATCACATCATACTGTTTCTGCTGCAGTGTTTGTACCAGCCCGTTGGCAGACGGGATATCGCTTTTATCTGCGGGTATGATGCTTGTTTTATCATCCATCAGCTGCGCACCCATCTGTGCCTTCCCGGCAAAGAGATAGATATCGGCATTGTATGCTGCCTTCATGCCATTGCTGATGGTGTTGGCAGAGGGTGCGCCAATGCTTACGTATGCCACTTTCTTTCCTTTTTGTATGGGAAATACAGACTGGTCGGGCTTGCTGAGTAAGGTAAGCGCCGTTTCGCTGATCTCTTTCCTGATCGCATCTGTTTTTGCATTGAGATCGGCAACCAGGTTATCGGTCTGTATGGGCTGAAAATGGTTAAGTCCCAGGTGGTATTTGGCGAGCAGTACTTTTTTTACCCTTGCATTGATATCATCCCAGCTCAGCTTGTCGTCTTTGATGGCCTGCCTCACTTTGGCAATACTGCCGGGAATATCGCCGGGCAGGCACAGCATATCATTACCGGCTATCAGCGACATTACCGAAGCATCTCCCTTCGGGAAAAATTTGGCCACACCCTGCATCTCCAGTGCATCGGTGAAGGTGATGCCTTTAAAATGCAGGTCGTTCCTCAGCAGCTCTGTTACGTTGCGGTATGAAAGAGAGCTGGGAAGGTTGGTGGTGGTATCAATGGCCGGTATCCACAGGTGGGCGGTCATGATGCTGCCTACACCGGCTTTGATCAGTTCATTGAAAGGATACAGCTCGAGTGAATCCAGCTGGTGGCGGCTTTTGAGTATTACGGGAAGGTCTTTATGTGAATCCACCGATACATCGCCATGACCGGGAAAATGTTTGGCGGTGGCCATAATGCCTTCGTCCTGCATGCCCTGCATGTATGCCACGCCGTATAAAGCCACTTTGTATTTGTCTTCGCCAAAGCTGCGGTCGTTGATCACAGGGTTCAGCGGGTTATTGTTTACGTCTACTACAGGTGCATAGTTCACGTGTATGCCCATGCGTTTGCATTGCTCGCCTACTGCACGGCCAAAACGGTATACCAGCCTGGCATCGGGTGTGGCGCCTATCATGAGCTGGCGGGGAAAGGAAGTTACGCTGTCGAGCCGCATACCCACACCCCATTCCGCATCGATGGAGATCATGAGCGGTGTTTTGGCGATGGACTGGTACTGGTTCGTAAGCAGCGCCTGGCGTACGGGTCCGCCCTGGAAGAAACAGAGTCCGCCTACATTGTATTTTTTGATCAGCTCCGTTACTTCCGCCACATGTTCCGGTCCCAGGTTACTGTGGGCACGTATGATCATGAGCTGTGCTATGCGCTGGTCCTTGCTCAGTTTCCTGAACTGTTTTTTTACCCAGCGTTTGGCTTCGGGTGTTTCTTCGTAAAACTTCTGTGCATGTGCCCAGGCAGCCAGGATGGTACAGCCTGCCAGCAATACGTATCGGAGGGTCTTTTTCATATATGAATTTGGAGATGCCAAGTTAGGCAATATCATGTATCGTGAATGCGAAAGAAAGGCAAAGAAAAACCCCGGCTGAACCGGGGTTTTTATGTTTTTGGAGAGATTATGCCTGCTCTTCGGTATTTTCTTCTTCTTCCTCGCTCAGCTTTATTTCAATATCGTTGGCTTTGAGGATACCATACCATTTCACCATTTTCTTCATATCGCTGGCATATACACGGTCAAAGTCCATATCGGGATATACCTTTTTGAAATACGCTTTTACTGCAGATGCATCCTTTTCATCGGGCAGGGCTTCCTTGCTGCCGGCCATGGCCTGGAATACTTCCACCAGGTTTACGTTGTCACGTATGGTATACACTTCAATGCTTTCGAGGTGTGAAAAGTTGTGGATGCGGCTGCTCACGAACCGGGTACTTTTATCATCGAGCGACCGTACAATGGCGCCATCCGTTTTGCTGCCAACCAGTTCAAACAGGCCGTTGAGGCCGGTAACCGCTATCAGTTTGCTATATTCCATAATCAATTATTAAGGCTGCAAAGTAAGGGGAAAATGGAAGAAATACAGCAGAAAAGAACACGTTTAACCTGCGTGCATCCCTGGAAGCGGTCACTTGCTTCGGTAGTAAAAATGCGGGCTTTATCCGGGAAATAAGATGCTTAAAGCATCCTGTGTTGCATTCCGCCCGTATTTCATATATTTTGTATGTAAACATATGCATATGAAAAAACGGATCCTCTTAACCCTGGCCTGCGGCTATTGCTTCTGCACATACGCACAGCAACCACCTGCTGACACACCATCGCGGCCAGTGTACCATTTATATTCGCCTGCAGGGCATCAAGCCTCCGAATGAGATGCTATTCTGAGAGAGCAACAGCGCTAATTTTTTAAAGCAGATATGCAAAGGCAAGGAAAAAACTTCCGTGCTTTTGTATTAATAAATGCCATCGCAGGCAGTCAATCTTTCAAAGCTGCTTTCAGCCTCTCCGCCAGCGTATTATAATCTGTATACCCGCGTGCCAGCAGGTGAAATTTTGTTTCAGATACCTGCAGCAGTACGGCAGGATAGCCTGTTACCTGCAGTTGTTTGCAGAGCTGAAATTCATAATAAGCCTGCTCTTTATAAGCTTCGCTGTGCAGCTTTTCGTAAAAGGGCGCTTCCTGGATACTGTATTTTTCGAGCAGGTGTTTGTAGGCTTCATCATCAGTCAGATCCCTTCCTTCAAAATGAAGGGCATACTGGAGGTCGGCGGCAAATGCTACCTGCCTGCCGGGATAATATTCCTTGAACACACAGAGGGCAATAGCGGGTTTTTCTGAATGGGGAAACCAGTCGCTCAGTTCCGGGTGTTTGATATGCCACAGGTAATCTTCACCGAAACGGATGCCTGTATATTCTTCTACAGTATGATAGGCTTTGGCAATATATCCCGCCGTGGCGGAAATGGGCACCGGCTTTTCCGGAAGGATCATGCCCCCCGACAACACATCTATCTGCAATAACGGGTTCTCTTCCGCCAGCCGCTTCATTACCGGGCTGAACCCGTAACACCAGCCGCAATAAGCATCGTAACAGTAGAAGAGGATGGGGGGCATGGGGGGATAAAGTTGAATGGTTGATAAGTTGACAGGGATTTGGCTTTCAAATGTAATTTCGGTTCACAATATCCAACTCCTAGCCACTTATTCCTAATTGCCAATTACCGGGATGCAAAACAAACTGGTTTAATGGGCTCATATGAGCCCATTGTGAGCCCATTCAGTTGGCTTTAGTTGATTGGATGTCAATTATATATGACTCATGGGGAGGGATCTGGTGCGATTCTGGTGCGTATCTGGTGCGATT
>DASVLZ010000248.1:0-3981 GCA_036384615.1 Sediminibacterium sp. | reverse complement strand
CTACCCTGCACCGCTTCAACCTCCTGAACCAGAAGGAAGATGTGCTGGTGCAGGGGCAGATGTTTGCGGATTAGCAGTCAAACTTACCGGCCCGTCGATTTATCAACCGGTCAACTTATCAACCGATCAACAAAAAAGCATGTCAGAAGAAGATACCTACCTCAAAGGAAGAGGCGCGCAGTTCAATCCCAAGAATAAATTCCTGAAGAACCAGCGGGTAAAAGACCAGATAGAAAGTATTGATGATTGGACGGAACCCAACCCGGCCACCTTATACCTGGAAGATCAGGCAAAGAGCATCGTTAATAAAGTGGATAGTCCCGATGTGGGCATGTGGTACAGCATGAACCCATACCAGGGTTGTGAGCATGGCTGTATTTATTGTTATGCCCGCAATGCACATGAGTACTGGGGATATAGTGCGGGACTGGATTTTGAGCGTAAGATCATTGTAAAAAAGAATGCACCGGAACTGCTCAGGAAATTCCTGATGAAGAAAGACTGGGAATGTGTGCCGATAGGGCTGAGCGGCAATACGGACTGCTATCAGCCCGCGGAAAAAAAGTTCCGGCTTACCAGGGGCCTGCTGGAAGTGTGCAATGAATTTAACCAGCCTGTGGCCATCATCACCAAAAACGCCGGCATACTCAGGGATAAGGAGCTGTTGCAGGAAATGGGAAACAAACACCTGGTAAGTGTGCTTGTGAGTATTACTTCTTTCGACGAAGACCTGCGGAGGGCAATGGAGCCGAGAACCACCACCGCCAGGCAAAGGCTGCGTGTGATCAGTGAACTGAGCGGCGCCGGTGTACGTACCGGGGTGATGCTGGGACCCATGATACCAGGGCTGAATGAACATGAAATGCAGCGTATCATGGAAGCGGCCAGTGGTAATGGAGCCAGTTTTTCGGCCTATACTTTTATCAGGCTGAACGGTGCTATCAAACTGCTATTCCATGACTGGCTGTATAAGAATTTCCCGGACCGTGCAGACAAAGTATGGCACCTGATCGAGAATGGCCATGGAGGGAGAGTGAACGACAGCAGGTGGGGCGTGCGCATGAGAGGCGAAGGCCCTATTTCTGACCTGGTACGCCAGCAATATAAAAAATACAACAAGCTATACAAACTGGATGCAGAGCGGCTGAACCTGGACTGCAGCCGTTTCAGGAGGCCGGGCGAGCAGGGGAGGTTGTTCTGAAGATGTTGAAATGGTTATCTTAGTTGCCACACTGTACCATGCCATCCCTCAAACGCACGCTTTCACTCCAGTCAACCATAGCGATCGTCATAGGCGGGGTAATTGGCTCCGGCATTTTTATGAAGCCTGCGGTAATGGCTTCTCAGCTGGGATCGCCGCTGTTATTGTTGAGTGTGTGGGTGGTTGCGGGTATCATTACCCTGTTCGGAGCATTATCGAATGCGGAGCTGGCATCCCTCTTCCCTGAAACGGGTGGCCAATATGTGTTTTTCAGGAAGATATATGGAGACCGGTTTGCTTTTGTATATGGATGGTCCGCCTTTGCCGTATTCAATACGGGCGGCAATGCATCCATTGCCTATGTATGCTCGCAGTACCTGAACTATTTTGTGGAATTGCCGCGGCTGAATGGTGTTACGGAACATGCATTGCGGTGGCATATACCTTTTGTGGGAGATATTTTTCCGCTGGAAAATATCGGCACCAAAGCGCTAACCATCCTCATCATCCTGTTCCTTACCTGGCTTAGCTACCGCAGTGTGATGTATGGAAGCAGGCTGCAACGCGTGTTTACCCTGCTGAAGGCGATGGCCATACTGGCGCTGATAGGCGGGCTTTTGGGCTCGGGCAGGGGCGATATGGGTAACCTGCAGGACACGCTTCCGCAAATGCCATCGGGCTGGCAACTGGTAAGCGCTTATATGATGGCGATAGCAGGTGCATTCTGGGCGTATGACGGATGGAACAATATCAGCTTTGTGGCTGGAGAGATCAAAGAGCCGCAGAAGAATATCCCGAAAAGCCTGTTTCTCGGCCTCTCGTTCTGTATACTGGTATATACGCTTATTAACCTGGCATACAGCTATGTGCTTCCCGTACAACCGCTGGCCGGTTCTTCTTTTGTAGCATCCGATGCGGCAGAAAGGGTATGGGGGCATGCAGGCGGCGCTTTTATAGCGCTTATCGTAATCATCTCCACATTCGGCACGGCCAATGCCAATGTGCTGGCCACGGCCAGGGTTACTTTTGCAATGGGTGGCGGCAGCCGTGCACTGTCTGTTGCGGGCAGGGTACATCCCCGTTTCAGCACGCCGGGCAACGCACTCTGGATCAATGCAGCCTGGACCGTTCTGCTGATCATCAGCGGATCGTTTGATATGCTTACTGATATGCTCATATTTGTCAGTTGGTTTTTCTATGGAATGAGCGCCTTCGGTGTGTTGCTGCTGCGAAGGCGGATGCCTGCCACGGAGCGCCCTTATAAAGTATGGGGTTATCCCGTGGTTCCTGTCGTGTTTGTACTGTTTACTGCCTTTTTCCTGGTATCTACACTTATAACGGATATCAGCAATTATACCAATGGGAAAACCCCTGTGATCAATGCCCTGCTTGGTATGCTGATCAGCCTCGCGGGGTTGCCCCTGTATTTTATATTATCGGGAAAAGAAAAACGGCCCCAAAAGACAGTATCCTGATCCTGTTTTCTCACTTTTGACCTTTCACTTTTGACTTTTGCTCTTTGTCGCTTTATTTTCGCTGCAAACCCGCTCATATTATGGAGGCAGTGATAGAGGCCATCGCAGCATTGTTTGCATCGGTAAACCCGGTAAAGCCCGACAGGATAGAAAAACTGCCGCAAAGCGGGAGCGACAGGACCTATTTCCGTGTATATGCCGGCGATCAGACATTTATCGCCACCTATAACCTGAACCGCCGCGAAACACAGACATTTGTTTATTTCAGCAGGCATTTTGTGAAAGCAGGTCTGCCCGTGCCGCAGATACTGGCGGTGAATGCAGATGATACCCTTTACCTGCAGCAGGACCTGGGTACGGATTCGCTGCTCAACAAACTCGAAGAGCATGGGCATAAGGAATATGCCTACAGCCTGTTTCAGAAAAGCCTGGCGGAGCTGGCCCGGTTGCAGATATTGGGCGATGAGGGGCTGGATTACAGCTGGTGCCTTACTGCGCGGGAATTTGGCAAGCAGGCTATACTGAGTGATCTCCTGTATTTCAAATATTATTTCCTGGACACCCTGCAACTGCCTTACGACAAACAGGCCATGCTGGACGATTTTGAAGCGTTAAGCACCTACCTCACGCATACGGAATACAAATATTTCATGATGCGTGATTTCCAGAGCCGCAATATTATTGTGAAAGACGACCATGTGAACTTTATCGATTACCAGGGCGGTATGAAAGGCGCATTGCAGTATGATGTGGCTTCCATACTCTGGCAGGCAAAGGCAGAGCTGAGCGAAGAATGGAAAGATTCATTGCTGGAATATTATATGGACAGCGTGGATGAACTGCTAGGCAAGAAGATCGACCGCATCACTTTTGTAAGCCAGTATAATGGATATGTGCTGATCAGGCTGATGCAGGTGATGGGCGCGTATGGTTTCAGGGGGCTGTTTGAACGGAAAGCCCATTTTCTCGCCAGCATCCCCCTCGCATTACGCAACCTGAAATTCTTTATCGAAAATAAACGGGTAGGTATTATCACACCCGAATTTGACCGCGTACTCAGGCTGGTGGTATCGGATGATATGGTACAACGCTTTGAACCGCCGCGGGCAAACGAAAACACACCGCTGGTGGTGGAGATCTGCAGCTTCAGCTATAAAAAAGGCATACCTGCAGATGATACGGAAAACGGCGGCGGCTTCGTGTTCGATATGCGCGGCATACTGAACCCGGGAAGGTTTGATGAATACAAAACGCTTACCGGTAAAGACAAACCCGTTCAGGATTTCCTGGAACAAAGGACCAAGA
>DASVLZ010000247.1:0-5373 GCA_036384615.1 Sediminibacterium sp. | reverse complement strand
AATAGTTCCTATACAAGGCTGCTCAATACCAGCAGCAATATTTACCTGCGGATAGACTCATTCACATATGCCGGCATCTATTCGTATGATACGCTTACCAAACGCGGCGGTCCTGTTTTTCTTTACAAACTGCATGGCGAGCAGGTAGTGGAAAACACGAGGGCAGCAGTGATCCTGTACGATACCGCCATCAAAAAATGGAAACTGGAATCCATGATCAGCAGGGTGGTAGGCCCGATGGGCGAACAGGTGGTATCTGAACCCACCAAAGTGATGAACTTCAACTTTACTCCTTATGATGTAAGCCGCGATAAATACACGAAGGATAAGCTCACGAGCCCCGAGCTGGCCCGCTTTATTCACCTCGAAGAACTGCGCGGCTCCGAGGGGCTGAACGACCTGAAAGTGGAAATGTACCGCAGGCAGGCGGTATGTGTAACCGTGCTGCTGCTTACGGTCATAGGCGCCGTGGTGGCGGGCAGAAAAGTGCGCGGAGGCAGCGGGGTGCACCTGGCCGTTGGGTTTGTAACGGCTGCGCTGTTTATCATCGCCGACAGGTTCTCCACCATCTTCTCCACCAAAGGCAATCTTCCGCCGCTGGTAGCGGCGTGGATACCCAATATTATTTTCCTTCTTGTATTCATGTATCTCTATCGCAAGGCTCCCAAATGATGTAATCGTTATGTCAAAGGCGTAACCTTAATTGTTTTGCTCCGCTAAGCAACTTGCGTTACCTTTAACCCTCCAAAATAAGCGCCCGGCGAAGATATTTTCGCGGGGTTCTATCATAAAAAGAACAGACATGGCTTCATTGAAAGAAAGGTTTAAGGAAAAGGCTGAAGCAGCGAATATCGAGGTCAAGAACCTGCTGAAGGAACATGGTACCAAAAAGATAGGAGAAGTATCCCTTTCCCAGGTATACCAGGGAATGCGCGGCATTACTGGACTGGTAACGGAAACCAGCCTGCTCGATGCACAGGAAGGTATCCGTTTTCGGGGTTATTCCATTCCCGAGCTGCAGGAAAAGCTGCCGAAATCGCCGGGTGGCGGCGAGCCCTTGCCTGAAGGACTGTTCTTCCTGATGCTGCTGGGCGAACTACCCACGGAAGCGGATGTAAATAATGTGACCAGCATCTGGCAGCGCCGCAGTCATGTGCCCAACCATGTATTTGCCACCATTGATGCACTGCCCATTACGGCGCATCCCATGACCATGTTTGTAACGGGCGTGATGGCATTGCAGACAGAAAGCAATTTCGCCAAATCCTATGCAGCCGGTATCAGCAAAAAAGATTACTGGGATCCCATCTATGATGATACGATGGACCTGATCAGCCGCCTGCCCCGTATTGCCGCTTATATCTACCGCCGTAAATACAAGAACAACCAGCATATTCAGCCTGATGGCCTGCTCGACTGGGCCGGCAACCTGGCGCATATGATGGGTTATGATGATGAGAGCTTTAAGGAACTGATGCGTTTATACATGACCATACATGCCGACCATGAAGGCGGCAACGTATCGGCCCATACCACGCACCTGGTAGGTTCTGCGCTGAGCGATCCTTTCCTGAGTTATGCAGCCGGTATGAACGGACTTGCAGGCCCGCTGCATGGCCTTGCCAACCAGGAAGTGGTGAAATGGATATTCGAGATGCAGGAGCAGTTGGGTACGGATGATCCCTCTAAAGAGCAGATAGCCGATTATGTGCAGAAAACATTATCGTCCGGCAAGGTAGTACCCGGTTATGGCCATGCCGTATTGCGGAAGACAGATCCGCGTTTCAGTGCGCAGATGGAGTTCGGCAAAAAGCATATGCCTGATGACAAACTGGTAAATACAGTCTGGAAAGTATACGAAACCGTGCCGCCGATCTTACAGGCGCTTGGCAAGGTAAAAAATCCCTGGCCCAATGTAGATGCGCACAGCGGCGCCCTGCTGGTGCATTACGGCCTGGTGGAATATGAATTCTACACCGTACTCTTTGCGGTAAGCCGCGCCCTCGGCGTGCTGGCCAGCCTCTGCTGGGACCGCGCCCTCGGCTTCCCCCTGGAACGCCCCAAATCCATCACCACAGAATCAGTAAAGCAGTGGCTGGAAGGGAAGGCGGAAATATGGGAGTAGGAGTGGGAATATCGAACAGTATTTCTTATATTGGTATAACAAAGTCCCTGTTATGCCCAAAGCCATTTCTTCTTCCCGCAAAACGAAGCCGGCGGTCGGGAAGGCTGCCGTTAAAAAGGCTGCGCCTGCAAAGGCTGCGGCTAAGAAACCAGTAGCTAAAAAACCAGCTGTTAAAAAAGCACCCGCGAAAAAAACAGCTGCAAAGAAGGAACTGAAGATCAAATACGAGGATAAGTCTGCGGGACAATCACCCGAACTGGTAACCATCTGGAACAGGATCAGGCAACTGATGGAGCCTTATGTAAAAGGAGCCATGCGCCCGCTGGGCGACAAGCCGGGACAGTATGTACTCATCAATCACAAACCCTTTGAATTCGATGGCAGGAAACGGGATGAGTTATGGTTTGCATCCATACTGATACAGAAGGGCTATGTGGGATTCTATTTTATGCCCGTGTATTCTCATAAGGAGATCATGGAAGTGTTCCGCCCCGAGTTGTTGAAATGCCTGAAGGGGAAAGCCTGTTTCCATATCAAAAAAGACGACCCGGTACTGTATCAGCAGATCAAAGACTCGCTGAAGCTGGGGTATGATGTATACAAAAAGCGCGGCTGGATATGATGATTACCCGGCAAGTTCCTGCAGCTGGCTGATATGTCTTTCGCTGTGCAGGATAAGGAAACGGATCCATTCCGCACCGGTGAGCGTACCGAAAAGCCGGTGCGGTGCATCAGGATAGAGCAGCAGCATATCTTTCTGTTCGGCGATTTCCATCAGTTTCTGTCTTTCAGCAAGCAGTTCCCCCGTAACGGTGGCCGTATCTTTCGGGCCTCCTGAAGGTATGAGAAAAGGAGGGGCGTCAATCTTTGTACTGCGGTTAGCCAGCCTTTCTGTGAATACCGGCACCTTCTCCAGGGGATCGCGCCCGGCCGGTGCGGTATTGCCATCGAGGATACGCAGGATTCTTTTATCGAGCATTACGAGGTGTTCCGCAATTTCCGCCGGCGTCCACCCGCCATGCGAAGGCCTGCGGTTAAGTTCATCAGGCGAAAACCCGGAAAGGATGGTAACCAGCGTCTGGGTATTGAGCTGCAATTGAGCGGCGAGGGAATCTTTCATACCACAATGTACGCACTGATGGCACAGCCGGATAACCGCTTACCAAATTTGGCTGGAAAATGATGTTACTATACATTTGCAGTCCCCTGGGGGATTAGCTCAGTTGGCTAGAGCGCTTGCATGGCATGCAAGAGGCCACCGGTTCGAATCCGGTATTCTCCACGCTACTTATCAGGCACTTACGTATTCGCGTAAGTGCTTTTTTGTTTCCAGTATACTCCCAGTATACTCCAGTGGGATTTTCAGGTCCAAATTTGGTCCCACTTGAGGAAAGATTATAAGGCGCTAAGGCTAGTAAAAATCTTTCCTACATCATTTGATTCTTCAATTATCCATTGATTATTTTGGATCAACTCCTTTATAATAGCGAGTTGATTATAGCTGAATAGTTCTTCGATACCCTTAACATTTTTGCTCCATTTACTATTATGTTCTGTTTCTTCAATTCCTCTAGGAGCCCCGTTGGGCATGAGTAGCTGAATTGCTGGTATCTTTTCCTTCACCAGTGGATATATGATGAATAGACCATCATAATCCCAATCACAGGAATAGTAAATAGGCAACCCTCTGGTATCAGCATAATCTAGCTTACTCACATTTTTGCCTCCCGCATACCAAAGCTCTATACCATATTGTCTGGGCTTATTTGGCTTGGTTAAAAAGTCCAAGTTTTCGCAAAGAACGATTACTTTAGGATTGTGACATTCTAACCTATAGATGTATTGCTGATCCTTTTCATTGGCAAATTGTTCAACTTCTAATATTTGCTTAAGTGCATCAACTAATGACGCCCTATTATCTAAATACTTCTCGTTTTTGAAGAACATCAACGAAACACCTCGTAAAGATTCGTCAGAAGCAATAATCTGTTTCCATAGCTCGTCTAATGTACCCTCCTCTTTCCAGGCCAGTATATTCATAAGTATTTTGATGTCCCTTTCTTCAAACCGTATTTGAGGTTTTAATAGCTTATTTGACAACAGGAAAGTCTCATAGCGGTTGTATTTTTCTAAATATTCGTTCTCATATACCACCGTAAATCCAGGCAATGCAAATAATCGATTATGTGATCTGTCTAGTACTCTGAGAGAATTAATAAGGTAGTTTATTTCACCACTTTTCTCCAGTGTATCATTCAGCATAACCTCTCTGGCTAAATAGAGATTGTTTAGCGCCCTTAATTCAATCCAATTCATTTTGCAATACTGTTTATGTAGATATCCAAGTCCTCGTTACTATCTTTTGTTTTAAAATAGGAAGCCGAAGGGCAGTAATTAATATTGCCGTCATCTTTTCCTTTTATCAGGTGGTGTGCATACTTACAATTCATGTACTATGGCCGCGGTATCAACTTTGGCGATATGTGTAAGCTAAAATGGGAAAACGTTGCCAATGGCACCCTTCGCTATATACGGTCAAAGAATCACCGGCCTTATGACTATATCCTTCATCCGAAAGCATTGGAGGTATTGGAACATTTCAGGCGGTATCCCGTACAAAGCGATGCAGGATATATTTTTCCGTTTCTTAACTCTACGCATGATACACCCCGGAAAATTGACCGGAGAATTGAATCGGCACTAAAGGACTTTAATGAAGATCTAAAAGATATGGCAGAAGCCGTAGGTTGGGAAAGGAAATTTACCAGCTATTCACTACGGCATGGCTTTGCCACGCATCTACGCAACAATAATGTTGACATTGCCCTTATCAAAGAAGCCCTAGGCCATGAAACGGAAACACAGACGGCTGTTTACCTGGATGATCTGGACGACAAGCCGCTTGCCGATGAAATCAACCGTGCGCTGAACTTTGATCTACATAAGAAAAAGAAGAATTATGGAAGGGGTAAGGGTTTGTATTAGTTCTATAAAATTTGCCATTTCATACTTATGTATTCCAGTCTTTATTAAATCGAGACTTAGAGCCTGCAGATTCCGTTAATCGTCATATCCATAAGTAAACATAAACACACGTTGAGCTTCTAGGTCTTCAAAGTGCTCTTTGATATAAGATTGCAAAAATGATTTTAGTTTGCGACTTTTTCGGTATTGAAGTTTGTAATGGTATGAAAAGTGATTCCGCAACCATAATGGATTGAACTTAGAGTAATCAAATTTCTCCATAT
>DASVLZ010000246.1:0-3794 GCA_036384615.1 Sediminibacterium sp. | reverse complement strand
ATAATTCGCCTTCACTTCCCACCGGTTACCCGATGTATTCGTCACAAAAACACTCCTGTTCGCATCCCCGCCTATAACAATATCCCCCAACTGTCCGTTCAACGTGGTAACACCCCCGTTAAACGTTCCGAAAGTGATCCACTTATCCGCCTGCCTGAAGTAGAACATATTGTCCTTCTTGCTGTACACAAGCATACCATTCTCCGGCATAACAACACTGGCGGTGTCTGTTACACGCGATAACAACAGGGCCTTGTTACTGGCATCGATCTGCAATGCAATGCTGGTGTCATTGAGCAGAACACTACTACCGATCACAATGCCTTTCGCATTAACGATATAGTGGTCCGACATCCGGAGCGTGTCTCTGGCTACATGTCTTCCCAAACCATCACCTAAATACTGGGCGTTGGCCTGAAAGACAAACGACAGGACGATACCCATCACCAGAAGGATACGTTTTCCCGACTTTCTTTTTGTGTTGAAATGTGCCACTTGGATATTGTTGAATCAGTTAATGCGAAATATTATTGTTGATACAAACCATGATTTATTTGATCACTATGATCTTATACTCACTTCCCTTTATATCTACTTTACCTTCTGTGAAATTGCCGAACCGGATCTTTACATAACCCGATCTTGAAACCCAGGCATTGTACACTGTCCAGTCCTGGTAATCCCCCTGCGCCGTTACCAGTATCGGGTCACCCAGTTCTACACCTGTAACCTTCACTTCCACAACCGATGTGGTATTGGGCTGAATATTTACGGACTGGCCCGTTGTTTGACTAAAACTGTAATTAGTCACATTCGTCACCGTCTGGCTCGCTGCCTGCGGAAGCGCCCAGTTCACATTGCCAAGACTGTCTGTTACCAGGAAAGTATTTTTAGGACCGGCAGCAATACTGGTATTCACATTCGTAACGCTGGCATTACCCGCAAACATCGCATACGGCACACTCAGCAATTGCGTAGTACCGATTTCCACATAGTTATTCGCTGCAACCCACCAAGAGGCTGGTATGGAAGGAGCCACCGCAAGCTGTACATTCAGGAAAAAAGGACCATTCGCCCAGTCAAGATCTGCCAGGCTTTTGGCAACCTGGTTAACAGGGCGTGTGCCCAGGCCGATATTGATTGAAAAAATACCATCTTCATTACTGGTGGTCTCAAATGCTTCTTCCCATACCGGGCCATTATTGATAGCGCCCTGGATGATCTTAACCTTGATAAACACTTTCCTGTTTTTCGCAGGATTGCCTACATTATCCTTGGCCACACCCTGGTAAGGCATAGCTGCAGGCGGTTGTGCAATAAGGGTTCCCGCCATAAACAATAACGGCAGGATCAGCAGTTTTTTGATGGCATTCGTTTTCATAAACGTTTTTTTAATGTCTGCAATGAACTTCATTGCGGTAAATGGTGGTTTTCATAGGACACTGCTTTTAAAAAATGGTTTTTCATAGGATAAGGCTTTCAAAAACAACCATTGGATAAAAGCAATGCTGGGTTTTCATAGGATGCTGCTTTTAAAAAATGGTTTTTCATAGGATAAGGCTTTCAAAACAACCATTGAATAAAAGCGCTGGGTTTTCATAGGGTATCTGGATTTTGCCGCGCCAATATGCTATTAAATACGTTCTCCATTCGCATGAACTTGACCAAAAAACAGGTAGTAAAGTCACTACAGACATTTTACTACGTGCTACGCACCGCCACTACATCTTCATCAGCTTCAGGCTGTAATGGTGGTTCATAAAATCGATCACTACCGCATAGGTTCCCACCGCATAGCTGGCTGCATTCACCTGGTAGCCGGCTTTCACTTCCTTCATCGAAACCATTTTATTGAACATCACCTTGCCGTCAATACTAAGTATCCTGATCTGGCAGGACAGGTTTTCATCAAACTGGCCGCTGCATTTAATAGTAGCGGGACCATGGGTAGGATTCGGATAGATATTCAGCGAAACAGAAAATTCTTCTACTGTGGCCACAGGGGGGATCTCTTTACAGCCATCATTAAAAGCTCCCTTGCCATTGTTGGCGATCATCATGGTGGAAAGACCCGAACCGCTCACAAGACATTTGCTTCCACCGCTTACATTGAGGGGGTTCATGGTAAAAGCCATCCCCTTCGAAGAACCCGCAACAGGCGAAATACTGTATATCATCTGCGCCTTGCCGCTAATAGCAGCCAGCAACATGATAATAACGATATATGTGGCCTTTCTAATACGCATAATACACTTCTTCCACTTTTGCGTTGTTCTGCACGTAATACACGTCGAGCGTATTGGCCGTTAAAGTCACGATAGTATAATCACGGTAACCGTAACCGGTACCGCCTATCTGCTGGAAGATCTCCTGGAGGGCAGCAGCGCCTTTCATATTCCAGTCGCCGAAATAATTATCAGAATCGGTAAAATTGCCCTGTACAGTATTGGGTGAGGGCAGGGTGTAGGTCTTGGTATATTTTGCCTGGCTGGCAGTAAGTGCCTGGGTAACGTTGTTAACCTTAACTTCTTTCAGATGCCATACTTTGTTGCCGCCGCCGCTGAGCACGAGAGCAGCCTGCTCTTCCTTGGTAAGAGACGAGCCATCATTTTTGCTGCAGCTGCTGAAAGCAACAAACACAGAGAGCATAACAATAATCAGATAAGCCGTTTTCATGTCAGTGCCTGATAAGCAGTGGTTGATGATTACCGGAACCGGGTTCCGCTGATCGGCCAGGGAGAGAAACAATTTTCGAGGTCTGTACGCAATGCCGGGGGAAGGAAAATGGACATTGTCGTTGATCAAAAGCTGTAACACTACAAAGCCAGCTTTCAATGGATATTGGATTGGATTAGCAGGCTTATCGCCCGCCTGGATATGGTCGTAATCACTGGTAGTAATTACACTACAAATATACACGTAGAATACTGCAGTGTAGTGTTTTTGCTACAGTAGATAGGGATTATACGATCTTTTGTAGATAATGCTTTTTTTAATTGATTAAAAATCAACAAATTACATGGTAGTTGGGCCAGTTAAAATGTGATTAAAAATCAGAAGGAAACGGGAAAAATCCCGTTGCAGGAGAAAATTGTTCAGCATAGGGCATAAAAAAGGCCCTTTTACAAGGGCCTGGAGAAAAATTTCTTATAGTGATTTGTCTACACTTTGAAATGCGAGAAAGCCTTGTTGGCTTCTGCCATACGGTGGGTATCTTCTTTCTTTTTGAAAGCGGCACCCTCACCTTTGGCGGCGGCAATGATCTCATTGGCCAGTTTCTCAGCCATAGTACGGCCATTCCTTTCGCGGCTGTAACGGATCAGCCATTTCATGCTCAATGATATTTTGCGGTCGGCACGAACCTCGGAAGGTATCTGGAAAGTAGCACCACCGATCCTGCGGCTCCTTACTTCTACAGCGGGAGTTACATTGGCGATAGCTTTCTTCCAGGTTTCATAGCCATCCTCACCGGTCACCTGCGACACCTTATCCACTGCATCATAGAAAATGCTGATCGCAGTGCTTTTTTTACCTTCCCACATCAGGTTATTGATGAAACGGGTAACCAGTTTATCGTTAAAGCGGCTATCCGGCGCGAGGGGTAATTTCTTGGCTTGTGCTTTACGCATGTTCTTGTATATTAATTAGTTATATTATTTTTTAGCTTTCTCTTTCTTGGTACCGTATTTAGAACGGCTCTTCTTACGGTCTTTTACACCGGCTGTATCCAGGCTGCCCCTTACAATATGGTAACGTACACCCGGCAGATCCTTCACACGACCGCCACGGATCAG
>DASVLZ010000245.1:0-1712 GCA_036384615.1 Sediminibacterium sp. | reverse complement strand
TTTCTTTCCAGGTAACTTTTTTCCCGTATAAAAGAATGCCCGTGCGGTAGATCTTCCCTGCAAGCCAGGTGGTGAACAGGAAGGAACCTGCGAGGCAGAGGATACTTGCTCCCAGCTGCCAGTAAGGTACCGTGCCCGGCACTCCGAATGCAATGCGGGCCATCATAACGATAGGCGAACTGAAGGGTATGATACTCGACCATACTGCCAGCGGGCTGTCGGGCGCCTGTATCACACTGGTCATGATGATGAACGAAAATATAATGGGTATGGTAATGGGTATGGTCAGGCTCTGTGATCCCTGCACATCTTCCGTAACACTTCCTACCGCTGCAAAAAGAGATGCATAGAACAGGTACCCGCCAATAAAGAAATAAATAAAGCAGATGATGATCAGCGGCCAGTTTGCCGTGCCGATCGTGTGCTGGAAATTGTACATTTTCATTGCAGCCTCACTTGCCTGCACCGCGCTGCCTCCGGGCATGGCGCCTCCATTCTGCTGCAACATCCTTACCTGTTCCATGGTATCCGCAGAAACAAATGACTGCGCGGCCGTGGTAAGTCCTACAAGCAACACTATCCATATCAGGAACTGCGTAATGCCCACAGCGCCTATGCCCACGATCTTGCCCAGCATCAGCTGAAACGGTTTTACGCTGCTGATCACCACCTCGGCAATACGGTTTGTTTTTTCTTCCATGATACCGCGCATCACCATCATACCGTATACCAGCATGGTAATATATATGAGTATGCCGCAGGCGTATCCTATGATCACCGCCAGGCCGGTATTACTTTCCTTAACACCATGCGCTCCGAGCTCTTCTGTTTTCATTTCGGCAAACTGCGACTGGTTATGAATGGAATCCAGTTGCGCCCGGGTAATGCCATTCTCCTGCAGACGCTGGTCTTCGATGGCTGTGTTAATCTTTCTTTCAATGGTTTCCTGTACGGCAAAACCGAGGTTCTTCTGTGAGCGGATCACATACTGCGTTTTCTTACTTCCATCGAACTTCGGTATCAGCAGTATATCGGTATATCCTTTTGCAATAAAATTGGTGGTATCCACACCGGCCGGAAATTCGAAGCTCACATCCCGGGTATCTTTCAGGTTGCCTTTAAAGAATCCATTGGCATCCACCACGGCCACTTTGTGCTTGCTTTTGCCCTGTCCTGCCAGTATAACAGATACGGCAAAAATGCCCACGAACAGCAGCGGTGTAAATAAGGTGGTAAGAATAAATGTTTTGTTCTTGACCCTTGAAAAATATTCGCGTTGTATAATGAGTGATATCTTATTCATAACAGCATTTAAATGGTTGATGTGATCTATACTTTCTGAAAGGCCCTGGTTTTGGCATCTGTGCCTTCTACCAGCCCGATGAATATATCGTTGAGGCTGGGTAATATTTCATGGAAACTCTCAATGGTTACCTGCTGGTCAAGGAAATGCCGCAGTACATCATTGCTGCGGAATCCTTCCCTGATCTTTACCACCAGCGCATTTGCCTTCTGGTCAATTACCTCGAAAGAAGCCCCTTCAGCAGAAGCCGGCAACTCATGCAATTTTATGCTGAACTTGTTTTCCTTGAATTGCTGTTTCACATTATGCACAGAGCCATCCAGTATTTTCCGGCCCATATTCACCAGTACAATATGATCGCATATTTCCTCTACCTGCTCCATGCGGTGCGTGCTGAAGATGATGGTGC
>DASVLZ010000244.1:0-3724 GCA_036384615.1 Sediminibacterium sp. | reverse complement strand
CCCACCGCATTGCAATTGCCTTCGGGACTGCTAACACAAACGATACCGCGGGATGCTGCATACGCCACATCGATCAGTTCCATACCGCTGCCCAGCCTGCCTATCCATTTCAATTGTTTTGCCTGGTCGATCAGTTGCCTGTCGATGGGCAGCCGGGTAGTTACAAACAGGCCCGTGGCATCTTCTATCAATGGCAATAATTCCCCATAGGTAACGGCCGGAACATACAATACCTCGTATCCCTTCTCCTGCAACACCTGCAGAAGATAATCATGTGCCCTGGCTGTGATGATCACTTTCTGTTTCACGATACTTATTTCATTTGAAAGGTCAATTGTGCAAACTGTTCTATGGTGAGCTGTTCCGCTCGTTTGGTAAATATTTCTTCCTGCAGGTAAGCGGCATCAAAAAAACCTTTCAGGGGGTTGCGCAGCATTTTGCGGCGTTGGTTAAAAGCTGCCTTGACCAGTATAAAAAAAGCTTTCTCAGACCGCACGGTAACCGGCTCCGCTTTCCTGCGCAGGCGTATTACCCCGCTCACCACTTTGGGTGGGGGATCAAAGCTGCCGGGTGATACATCAAACAAATATTCCACATCATAAAAAGCCTGTATCAATACACTTAATATGCCATATACTTTATTGCCTGATTGCGCCGTTACGCGCTGCGCCACTTCTTTCTGAAACATACCTATCATTACCGGCACCTGCCCTTTCCATTCCAGTATCCTGAACAATATCTGCGAAGAAATATTATAGGGAAAATTTCCCACAACAGTAAACTGCCCTGCAAACGGCGTGCTTATATCCAATATGCTCCCATGAATGATCTTACCCGCTATCGCCGGGTAGGTATGCATAAGATAAGCCACCTTTTCATCATCCAGTTCCACTGCCTTTAAATCAATACCCTTCAATTGCAACAGGTATTTGGTAAGCGCTCCGCCGCCAGGCCCTACTTCCAGCAACTGGTCAAAAGGCGCTTCCTGCAAAACCCCGGTGATCTTGCGGCAGATATTCTCATCTTTCAGGAAATGCTGTCCTAATGATTTTTTGAGGGTGTATTGCATGAGGCAAAAATAAGCAGTATTTTTACCCCTTAAACCTTCTTCATGAGCAATGAACAAAGCAAGCCGGTAATCGGGTTTACTTCGGGAGATCTGAACGGGATAGGGCTGGAACTGATATTGAAGACACTTACCGATCACAGGCTGCTCGATATCTGCATTCCTGTGGTGTTTGCCAATAATAAATGCCTGAACTTTTACCGCAAAAGCCTGCCGGAAGCCAATTTCAACTATAACAATACCCGCGATCTCAGCCGCCTGAACCCGAAACAGGTGAACGTGGTGAATTGCTGGGAAGAAGAAGTGGCGATCACCCCCGGCCAGCTGAATGAAACAGGCGGCAAATATGCGCTGATATCATTGCAGCAGGCCACGCTTGCCCTGAGAGAAGGACAAATACAGGGACTGGTTACAGCTCCCATCCACAAGAAAAATATCCAGTCTGCCGATTTCAGCTACAGTGGTCATACGCCTTATTTCAAAACCTATTTCAATGTACCCGATGTGGCTATGCTGATGGTGGCTGAGAATATGCGGGTGGGCGTGGTTACGGAGCATGTACCGCTGGCAGAAGTTGCGAAGTATATTACCAAAGAGAATATCATCAGCAAACTGAAGATCATACACAGTTCGCTGCAAAAAGATTTCGGTATCGATAAACCGCGCATCGCAGTGCTGGGACTGAACCCGCACGCCGGCGATGAAGGATTGATCGGTAATGAAGAAGAAACGATCATCAAACCTGCCATCAGGGAAGCCAAGCATTCCATGCTGGTCTTTGGTCCATACAGCGCTGATGCTTTTTTTGCCCGCGGGCATTTTGAAAGGTTCGATGCCGTACTGGCCATGTACCACGACCAGGGCCTGATTCCTTTCAAATCATTGGCTGTTGGTGAGGGTATTAATTATACTGCTGGGCTACCTGTTATCCGTACAAGCCCCGACCATGGTACGGCCTTCGATATTGCAGGAAAAGGCAAAGCCGATCATGCATCATTTCTCTCTGCCACATTTGAATGCATCGAGATCATCAGCAAGCGGCTGGGATATGCCGAAATGCGCCAGAACCCGCTCAAAAAGATCAGCGCCCGCATGATCGCCAATGCAGTGGATGAAAGGATTGAAGAGGCCGAAGGATGAGAAGGAATAGTAAGTTACTTTCCCTGTCCATTACCTGGTTTCGCAAAAACAGCATCGCTTATGCCTTTATTGATAAGGTAATTCGTGTAGGTGATTTCTACTTTTCCCTTCCTGTTCTTTAGTTTGTTATCAGCAGGTTTCTCATCATCAAATTCGAGGGTGATGCCTTTGGGGAGAGAATAGTTCTTTGTGTTGAAAGAGAAGACCACTTTATCGGGCAGGCCGTATTGTGCAAATTTTCCGTAACTCATTTCCACGGTATAGGTACCATTTTCCTTCGTGGTAACGGTTGATTTACGCACGAGCAGGTTAGCTTCATCTATGTACATAGTGGAGAGCACGATATCGCTGTTCTCATCATCTGGTAATATTTTTACCACTTTTGTATTCACGCCATTGATCACCGCTTCCCCGGCTCCTATAGCTGTAAAACCCGAAGCAGTAAAGATCGAATTCATATTGACCGATACCCCGCCCTTCGGCAGCAATGAAATGCCTCCATCCTTCTTCAGGCGAAATTTATCAGGTTTCTTATAATAGACTTTTACCCTGCCTACCGGCGCCTTAATAAAGGCCACATCCGTTTTCATCCTTCCCTCCGCCTCGTAATCATTCACCTGGTCAAGCTTAGCCTTTACCTTCATCACAAGAGAAGTCATATCCTGGCTGAATGAGCGGAAAGAGATCGTTAGTAAGAATATCAGTAGTATGTTTTTCATAATTGGCTGTTGGCGCCACGTACCGTGGGAGGCTGTTAGCTATTTCAACTCAATATATCTTTCCTCCTGAACACCCATATACTCAGCAGCAGGAAGCCTGCAATATGGCCGAGCAGCATGAGTGAGGAATTAAGAATGCGTGAGGGGTTCTGGATGCTTCCTATAATGGCTTCATTGGCATCATTGACCTTGATATCAAAAAACTCTTTCCAGCTGATCATGTGCGTGGTGAAGAGATAGGGTTTGATGGAATTGAACAGGGGAATACTGCTTAATGTGCTCAATATCGTAAAGAAAATGATCACGCTCATGGTAGCGATGATGGGGCCGATGGAGTTTTCTGCGAAAAGGGACAGGAAAAAACCCAGGGCAGCTACGGTGGTCATGGCCAGTGCCGCAAATCCGAATGCGCATACATACCGCCAGAAGATATCATCTTTCCTGAGCAATACCACGTATTGCGATTTGAGCAGGAACAGGTCATCCACACCAAACAACAGCATATCCACGAACAGGGCCAGTATGGCCAGCCATACCAGCAGCAGCAAAGTATACACCACCGTAGCTATGAATTTTGCCATCAGGAATTTTGTACGGCTGATGGGCCTGGTGAGCATAAGGCGCAATGTACCCATATTGGCTTCGCCCGAAATCATATCTGCCGCCACAAGTGATATCAGCAACGGCACATGCACCAGCAATACCTGCAGTACGATATAACAAACCTGGTAGCCGTTCAATATCTTTCCCTCCACGGTGATGGATGAATTGATATCCCGCATCATAAAACCCACATAGG
>DASVLZ010000243.1:0-3548 GCA_036384615.1 Sediminibacterium sp. | reverse complement strand
AAATACCGTAACGATGAAATTACCGTGGTATGGCAGCCTGATATGTGCATTCACAGCCGTATCTGCTGGACCGGCTTGATATCGGTATTCAATCCCAAAAAAAGGCCGTGGATCGATATGGGCGCAGAGGCTACGGGGAAGATCATGGAGCAGGTGCAGAAATGCCCGAGCGGCGCGTTGAGTTTCTACAGGAATGATACTATGCCCGAAAGCAGGTCGCTCCCTGACCAAACATCTCCCGCTTTGGTGAATATTGAAGTGCAAACCAATGGCCCGCTCATCATTACCACAGGCTGCCAGATAACACACAGTAACGGCAGCACGGAAACACGTGAAGGAAAAACTGCATTATGCCGTTGCGGCGCCTCAGGCAATAAGCCTTTTTGCGATGGCAGCCATAAAACCCAGGGGTTCAAAGGGTGAGAAAAGCACCAACTGATCTGTTATATTTTCTTTGCCGATGTATAGCCGTTCTTTAACAGCCATTGTAATACTTTATCACGCTGGTCGCCCTGTATCATAGCTTCCCCGTCTTTAACGCTTCCGCCGGTGCCGCAGAAATTCTTCAGCTTTTTGCCCAGGTCTTCCAGGTCTGGCGTTGTACCTGAGAAGCCTGTTACCAGTGTAACGGCCTTGCCCGCACGCTGCTTTGTATCGAGCCTGATGCGCAGCAGTTGCTTAGCAGGTGGTAAGGTTTCCGCCGCCTCTTCTCCTTCCGGTTCAAAACGGAAACCGGGATCGGTGCTGAAGACAAATCCCCGCGCGTCTGGTTTGTTTTTCTTGCTCATAATCATTCATTGTTGATACGGCTGCCGCTCATAATAATACCGCTTTCAGGCTCAGGTCAAGGCTTTGCGCCTGGTGTATCAATCCCCCCACACTTACATAATCCACACCCGTTGCCGCATATGCCTGTATGGTATCGAGGTTGATGCCGCCGCTGGCCTCTGTTTCAAATGCTTTATTGATCACCTGCAGCGCTTCGGCTATCTGCGCCGGTGTAAAATTATCGAGCAGAATGCGAAATACTTTTCCCTTACCAACACTACATACCTTTCTCACATCATCCAGGCTCCTCGTCTCCACTTCGATCTGCAGCGGGTGATTCATTTTCTGCGAATAGTTAAAAGCCGCATCAATCGCTTTTTCCAGTCCGCCGCAGTAATCAATATGGTTATCCTTCAGCATGATCATATCATACAGCCCGAAGCGGTGGTTCACACCGCCACCAATGCGCACAGCTTCTTTTTCGAGAAGGCGGAAATTGGGTGTGGTTTTGCGGGTATCAAGTAACCGTGTATGGTAGCCTTTCAGTTTTTCGGCATAGGTATGCGTGAGCGTGGCTATGCCGCTCATGCGCTGCATGCAGTTCAGCACCAGGCGCTCGCAGGTGAGTATGGCATGTACCGAAGCCTCCACTTCAAAAGCCTGCTGGCCCGGCTCCATCGCCTCACCATCCTGCTTCCAGGCATGGAATATGACCGTGGGGTCTGCCATACGGAATATTTTTTCGGCCACGGCCACGCCGGCAAGTATGCCCGCCTGTTTGATCTTCAGAACGGCTTTGCCTTTTTTACCTGCAGGTATGCTGCTGAGCGTGGAATGGTCGCCATCGCCCACATCTTCCCGCAAGGCCTCCTGTACCAGGTGCGCCAGTTGTTCATCGAATGACTTCATGATGCAAAACAACAAAAGGCCGCGCAAATGCACGGCCTTTTGTTAAAATAAAATGAATGATCTGTTAACTGATCCTTACAGAAATGATCTGCCGCTTACCGTCTTTTACTTTCAGCAATACGGTAATACCATATGATTTGGACGAGCCTGTGAGCTTGCCGGTCATATACATGGTAGTGCCGATCTCGCGCTCCGATGCCTTTTCGAAGCCTTTCACGCCGTTTTCTTCAAAAAAAGATTTCAGCATGATCCCGGCCTGGTTACGGCTCATATTCTTTACTTCCGCCTTATCAAGGAGCTTGATATCGACATACTCATCAAAATATTTGGCTACTTCCGTTGCATTGCCGCTTTTGAAAGCCTGTACGATCACGTCAGTATCGCTTTTCTGGGCAAATGATACCGCGCTGAAAGCCATCGCCATTAAAAAAAATATCTTTTTCATATCGGTCTGTTTCCTTGGCCCCGATGATTCCAAAAACATGCCAGTTTTGGCTGTTGGGGCAATAGATTGTTAAAGTTAATGGTATTCGGGAAAACCCTGCAGGGTTATTAACCAGAGATTCGCAGGCGAAATGCTGTAATTTTACAGTATGAGCAACAAAGCAATCCTGATCATCATGGATGGCTGGGGACTGGGAAAAGTTAAGTCTGCCGATGCCATCCAGAACGCACATGTTCCCTTCGTTACTTCTTTATACAGTCAATACCCCAATACTACCCTGATCACATGCGGCCAGCTGGTAGGACTGCCTGAAGGGCAGATGGGCAATAGCGAAGTGGGGCACCTGAACCTCGGCGCCGGCCGTATCGTATACCAGGAACTGGAGCGCATTAATGTAGCTGTGCGCACGGGAGAACTGGCAAAAAATGAACACCTGCTCGCAAGCATACGCCTTGCCAAAAATAACGGGAAACCATTGCACCTGCTGGGGCTTGTAAGCGATGGCGGCGTGCATTCGCATATCAGTCACCTGAAAGCGATCTGCGATATCTGTAAGGCAGAAGGATTATCCGAAGTATATATACATGCGTTCACAGACGGGCGCGATACAGATCCTAAAAGCGGGCTGGGCTTTCTTACCGACCTGCAGAACCACCTCAACTCTTCCGTTGGAAAAATCGCTACCGTGAGCGGAAGGTATTATGCAATGGACAGGGATAAACGATGGGAGCGCGTAAAGCTGGCTTACGACTGCCTGGTAAAAGGAGAAGGCGCCACCGCTGCGGATGCCATCATTGCCGTGAAACAATCGTATGAGGCAGGCGTAACAGATGAATTCATCAAACCTACTGTTATTGTAACTGCAGAAGGACAGCCGGTAGCTACCATCAAAGACGGGGATGTGGCGCTATGCTTCAATTTCCGCACCGACCGCTGCCGCGAAATATCGCAGGTGCTTACGCAGGAAGATTATCCTGATTTCGGTATGCACAAACTTAATATCGATTATACCACGATGACATTGTATGATCACAAATTCCGTAACGTGCATGTGATCTTTGAGAACGACAACCTCACCAATACCATCGGCGAAGTCATTGCCAATGCGGGTAAGAAGCAGATAAGGATAGCGGAAACGGAAAAATATCCGCACGTTACCTTCTTCTTCAGCGGTGGCAGGGAAGAACCTTTTCCGGGGGAAAGCAGGATACTGGTGCCCTCTCCCAAAGTAGCTACCTATGACCTGCAGCCCGAGATGAGCGCCAATGAGATCACAGACAAACTGGTTCCGGAGATAGAAAAGGAATCGGCTGATTTTATCGTGCTTAATTATGCCAATACCGATATGGTGGGACATACCGGCGTATTCCAGGCAGCCATCAAAGCCGCCGAAACAGTGGATGCCTGCGTAAAGCGTGTGGTAACG
>DASVLZ010000242.1:0-8154 GCA_036384615.1 Sediminibacterium sp. | reverse complement strand
CCTGCCAACTCAGGTAATGTTCACTGCCGACAGGAACACACTCGAAACTTTTCAGCAAAGCCATCCCGACCTGGAAGAACTGGTAAAATGTATGCTGCGCACATACGAAGGCATACTCGACAACCGCATATCCATACAGGAAAGACAGCTGGCCAGGTTCTGCAGAACAGAAGCGGTAAAGATCACGGGTATGCTGCAACGGTTACAGGCATTCGGCATTATTGAATACCTGCCGCAGAAACAAACACCACAGATACACTACCTGCTCAACCGCGCCCCTGCCAGATACCTGCATATTGACCATGACAGCTACCTGCAACGCAAACAACTATATGCAGAACGGGTAAATGCGATGATCGGGTATATTGAATTGACAACGGCCTGCCGCAGCCGCTATATAGCCACCTATTTCGGCGATCCTGATGCGCATGATTGCGGTATCTGCGATAACTGTCTCGCGAAAAAAAGAAAAGAGTTCCCGCCTGCGGAATTCGATGCCATCAAAACACAGGTACTGGCATCTGCCGGCACACATACTACCGTAACTACATTGCTCACACAACTCAGGCAATACAGCCAGGAAAAAATATGGGCTGTGATCGGGTACCTGCAGGATGAAAACATCATCCATATTGACGACCAGGGTATCCTTGAAAAACAGGTATAAGCTGGCACGGGAATTTTGCGTTGTAGTGCTGGGGAAAAAAATCACTAAGCCGCGTGGGGAATTGATTAACTTCAGCCAAATAATATATGGCATTTCTTTTTAACAAAAGATTGCTGTAAAGAACTGCGAACTGGCTTCGTTTTATCTTTACTTCACATTAAATAAACCAATCATGGAAGACAAAAAAAGTAAGATCCTTTTATGTGAAGATGATACCAATCTCGGCATGGTATTGAAGAACTATCTGGAGCTGAACGATTTTGATGTTACCCTGGAAAGGGATGGCCGCCTGGGACTGGCCGCTTTCCAGCGCGAGAAATTTGATATCTGTCTTCTGGATGTAATGATGCCCAATATGGACGGCTTTACCCTTGCGGAAGAGATCCGCGATGTGGACCCCGACATTCCCCTGTTTTTCCTGAGCGCCAAAACCATGAAGGATGATATCATCCAGGGCTATAAGCTCGGCGCTGATGACTACATCACCAAGCCTTTCGACAGCGAAGTGCTCCTGCTCAAGATCAGGGCCATCCTCAAACGCAATGAAGAAGAGAACAAGGTGAACGACAACGTGGAATTTGACCTGGGCAGGTACCATTTCAATCCCAAACTGCGTGAACTGAAACATGATGATATTACCCAGACACTCTCTCCCAAGGAAAACGAGCTCCTGAAGATGCTGGCCGAACATAAAAACGACCTTCTCCCGAGGGAACGCGCCCTCAAAAAAATATGGGGAAGCGATACCTATTTTAATGGCCGCAGTATGGATGTATATATTGCCAAACTGCGCAAATACCTGAAAGACGATTCCAATATCGAGATCGTGAATATTCACGGGAACGGGTTCCGCCTGGTAGCGCCATAGGAAGTAAAAGGAGCTTGCGGGATTCCGCGTTAAAAATGATACAAGGGCCTCCGGTGAAACCGGGGGCTTTTTACTACCCATCATTCAGGAAAAGAGACCGGGCTGGGCGCCTGTTCGGGGTATGCGGCCGGTATGTTCATATGCTTTGGCTGTTACTTCGCGCCCGCGAGGTGTGCGTTGCAGGAAGCCCTCCTGTATCAAAAAAGGTTCATACACTTCTTCTATCGTTCCCGGCTCCTCGCCCACTGCCGTGGCAATAGTGGTAATGCCCACCGGGCCTCCTTTGAACTTGTCGATGATGGTAAGCAGTATGCGGTTATCCATTTCATCGAGGCCATGCGTATCCACATTCAACGAGCGCAATGCATGTTGGGTAATGCCCAGGTCTACGATACCATCATTCAATACCTGGGCAAAATCACGTACCCTGCGCAAAAGGCCATTGGCAATACGCGGAGTGCCGCGGCTCCTGCCGGCTATCTCCATGGCGGCATCGGAGCTTACCTGTACATTCAGTATGGCCGCACTGCGTTCTATGATCTTCTTCAGCGTTTCGGCATGATAATATTCAAGGCGTGATTTGATGCCGAACCTCGAAAGCAAGGGGGCAGTCAGCAGCCCGCTTCGCGTGGTAGCTCCCACAAGCGTAAAAGGGTTCAGGTTGATCTGTATGCTCCTGGCATTGGGGCCGGTATCGATCATAATATCAATACGAAAATCCTCCATGGCCGCATACAGGTATTCTTCCACCACGGTGCTGAGCCTGTGTATTTCATCGATGAACAACACGTCATTGGGCTGCAGGCTGGTGAGCAGTCCCGCCAGGTCGCCCGGCTTTTCAATTACGGGGCCTGAAGTTTCCTTGATGCTTACGCCCAGTTCATTGGCAACAATACGGCTGAGGGTAGTTTTACCCAGCCCGGGAGGGCCATGAAACAGGATATGATCCAGCGCTTCGCCCCTGATCCGTGCTGCCTTGATAAAAATGGAAAGATTCTCTATCAATTGAGACTGCCCTGAGAAATCATCAATCTCCTGGGGGCGTATCGTATTCTCAAATTCCCTGTCGGCCGGATTCAGCCTCGATGCATCACTGTTCAGGTTTTGATTGGACATAGGCAAAACTACAAAAGCGTGGTGGTAAAATGCACAGGCATCCGTTATGCAACCGCATACTGCATCATTTGCAGGAAATAGTCTGGATCGGGGCAGTTGCCGAGGTATTGTTCGCGCTCACTGAAACGGCATACGCCGGGATAATCCCCTTTCATATCCTCCATATCCCGGACCAGCTGAAAATGAAGGTGCGGCGGCCAGTGGCCATTCTCTTCCGGCCTGCCAAAATGTGCTATTACAGATCCCCTGGCAACAGGCATTCCTTCATACAATCCATCCAGGTCCGAAAGAGAGAGATGTCCATACAGGGTATGCAGTATATGCCCGTTCAGTTCATGACGTAAAATGATCGTGGCGCCATAATCTCCATACCTGTTATTGAAAGCGAAGCTATGTATAGTTGCATCCAGCGGTGCATGAACCGGGGTACCGGAAGGGCTCCAGATATCTGTTCCCAGGTGCAGCCTGCGCGGTTCTTCGCCGGGGATGGCACTGTCGAATACACTGCTGCGGCTGTACACGGTACGGTGTTCATTATAACCCCCGATGCCATAGCGGGCATTGACTGCCGCAAGTTTACGGGAGATGTATAAAGAGAAAGCAGCGGTATCGTTAATGATGGGGCCGGTAAGTTCCTGGTTTGCATCCGTAAAATCCAGCAGCAGTAAACGGTCCGAAGTGGGGTCAAAAGTTACTACCGGGTAACTGTTAGCGGAAAGCTGTATCAGCCATTCTTCCTGTTTCATTTCGCCAGCAGGTATTCATCACGGGTAATCCATCCGCCGGAGGAAGTGTAGCGAACCTGCCTCGCAACCTGTAACCGGTTCTTCCCGATAATATAAATATGACGAAGCACCAGCGATTGTCCGTTTTCAGTAATGTTTTCATCAGCGATCACCTGCAGGGCGCCGTCTTCCATTGCATTCTTTTCTACTACTTCCGCATGCGCCAGTGTTTTGCCCTGGTTGGTAACGAATACTGTATCTGCCAGCAAATGTTGTGCGCCATCGGCGAATGTGTAACTGAATATGATGCCATCCTTCCCAGTACTATGCACTTTTGCGGTTACCTGTTTGCTCGTGTGCTGATGAGATACTGCATCAGCAGAAGAATAGGTACCTGCCCAGGCGCCTTCACCCATCCGTAATTCCTTTATGGTAACAGACTGCGCCTGTACCGCCAAGGAAAACATGCATGCTATCGTGGCTGCCAGCAGCCTGACCGTATTCATACAAACGATTTATACACTGAATGTAGGATAATTTTATTTCAGTTGTTTCATGATCTCATCCACTGCCCTGTCGATCTGCGGATCGCGTTTGTTGATGCGGTCTTCGAAGGTCATGGGTACGTAGATATCCGGCTGAACACCTGTTTTCTCCAGGTCATTTCCTTCCAGTGAATAACAGCCCCAGCTTGGCAGCCTTACAAAAGAGCCATCCACAAGACCGGCGCCGCTGGTAAAGATGATCCAGCGGTACGTTCCTGTGCCAATGATCTTTCCGAGTTTCAGCGCCTTAAAGCCCTGCGAGGTCATTTCGGCATCGCTGAGCGACTGTTCATTGGTAAGCAGTACAATGGGTTTATCAGACGGGGCAAAATTGGATTGCTGCGTCAGTTTTCCTTCGCGGTATTTCCATTGCAGGTAGGCGCGCTGGCTCAGGAATTTCAACACTTCATCGTGTACATTACCGCCTGTATTGTAACGCAGGTCGAGGATCAGGGCATCTTTCCGGTAGAAATCGCGGGTCATATCAATCAGGAACTTCTCCAGCTCCCCCGTACTCATATTCTTCATGCAGTGATACGCGATGCGGTTATTGCTTTTCTGGTCAACACGTTTCTGGTTGTTATCGATCCATTCATCATACAGACTGTTGAAGAGAGTGGATTGCGGATGTATTTTCACCTCTTCATTCTTACCGCCCCTGTTGAAAGTAAGCCTGATCTCACCGTCAAGAGAAGGCCTGCTGAAGTAATAGCTTCTGTCAAGGGTCTTGTCAACGGTTTCGTCATTTACTTTCACCAATATATCACCCGGCTGTACATCGATGGATTTTTTATCAGCGTTGGTGTTTTTCACCACATACTTCACTTTATATGGATCACTGTTTTCGAAGATGATACCGGTTTCCATAGTACGGTTCACCAGTTGTACACTCTCATCATCACCAAAAGTGCTGAAGCCCTGGTGCGATGAGTTCAGTTCTCCCAGCATATCGGCCAGTAGAATGCGGAGGTCGTTACGGTTGTTGAGATACGGGATATAGGCAGCATATTCTTTCTTTACCGCGGACCAGTCGATACCGTGGAATTTTTCATCATAATAATTCTCTTCCACCTGCGCCCAGGCTTCCTGGAATATCTGCGCAAACTCAGCCGCCAGGTTTCTGCGGAAGGTATGGTTGATCAGTACGGGATCCACGCGGTTGGCATCTACATTCAGCTTGAACAGGTTGCCGTTCATCAGCACCATGGTCTTATCTCCGCCTTCTGCATAATCCACACCAAAAGCATCCGCGCCTGTTACACGCTCGGTCTTTGTATTCTCAAAAGGCTCAATAGTCGTTTTCCACAAAGCAGGGCGACCTTCGGCATGATCGCTGATATACAGTACAATGGTTTTATTTCCCTTCTGCAGCACATTCACCAGGAACTGCGATCCGAAAGAGGGGCCTACCTGTTCCATACGGTCCATAATATTTTCCGCATCTATGGTAATATGCGCCGGAACCGGCGCTTTCTTTACGGAATCTTTTTTGGCCGCCGCCGAATCCTTTTTAGCAAGGGAATCTTTTTTTACTTCCTCCTTTTTATCTGTCTTGAACAATTCATCATACTTATCGCTCCTGTACGGATCATCTATTTTTTCCAGGGGCAGACGGTAAATGCGCGGGTTCTGCATTCCGAAAGGATAGGACGGTTTGGTCCTGGAAGAAATGAAATAAATATATTTCCCGTCCGGCGACCATACAGGCCCAGCCTCGCTGATGCCGGTATTGGTCAGGTCAATGGTTTTGTTATCGCGGAGGCTGTGTACCAAAATGTCCTGCTCAAAATTCCTGATCGCGGTAAATACAACATATTCATCATTGGGCGAGAAACCGGGGTCTGAGTTCTGAAATGCCCATATCTCGTCTTTCACGAGTGTTTTGTTTTCCCAGGTCTTCAGGTCAAGCAGTTTCACTTCATCCCTGCCGCTGAGATAAACGGCTTTGGTTCTTGCTTTATTCACCACCAGTGAGCGGTTGTCTTTTGCATCGTTGGTCAGCTCTTTTACGCTGCCGCTGCCATCTGCCGCTACCGAACAAAGGTTGAGGTAACCATTCTTCGTCTGGTTAAACAACAGGGTTTTGCTGTCGCTCGTCCATTTTACCTCCCTTGCCCTTTCAGTATTTCCTTTATTAACCTGGCGTATGAATTTCCCATCGATATCCCCTACAAACAATTCGCCGCGGGAAGTGAAAGCGATCTTTTTACCATCGGGAGATATATCGAAGTTGGTGATATTATTACGTACTGCGTAATCCTTTACCGCCGGAAGCACATTATTCCGCAGTAAAGTAAGCGCCAGCTTATTTGCTTTACCGGTGTTGGCATCATACATCCATAACTGGTAATCTTTTTCGAATACCACTTTTCCGCCATTGGCATTTACAGACGGGGTTTTTATGGAAGTATTGAAACGGGTAAGCGCTGTTTTTTTGCCTGATTTATCAAAAGTGTACAGGTTGTATTCGCCATTGGCTTCATCAGATATAAAATAGATATTGCCGTTTTTGTCGATGGTAGTGCCAAAGTCCTTTCCTTCCCAATCAGTATACTTTTTATACTGCCTGGTTTTGATGTTATACGATTGTATATCGGGGTTGAACGGACCTTTATATCGTTTACGCGCTACCTGGTTGCTGCTTTCCCAGGTATCATTGAAGAATATTTCACCGGTGGAAGGATGTTCGAACAGGCCATGATCGAACAGGAAAAAATTATCACCAAATAGTCTCTGCGGTGTGCCGCCATGGATGCTTACTGTAAAACCGGATTGCTGTCCTGCGCGGTTAGAAGTAAAATAAATGGTCTTGCTATCCCAGCTCCAGCTGTTCACCTCATCGGTAGCGCTGTGGTAAGTGAGTTGTTTGATATCGCCGCCGTTAATGGGCATGATGAATACATCGGCATTGCCATACTGCCTCCCTGTAAAGGCAACCCATTGGCCGTCCGGTGAAATACGGGCATTGGTTTCATAGCCCTGCATGGCGGTAAGCCTTGTGGCGAGGCCGTTATTTACACCGGCTTTCCAGAGATCGCCTTCGAAGCTGAATACTACGGTTTGTCCGTCTGGCGATAAAGCCGGGTATGATAAGAAATAGGCATCGGAAGATTGTGCGGCAGCAGTTATGCTCATGCCCGTCAACAATAGGGAAAACAGTTTCCTCATAGCAGATACATTTGGTTACAAAAAACAAGATATTGATTCCGGCCGGATTCCTGTAACAAAAATCCATGTACGGCAATAGCTTAGGGCAAAGCAGGCATTAGGTATAACTACGCAGTAAAAATCTATAGATTATTTACTATGCCGATGTCTATTCAAAATATCATTCGCTAAAACTTATTGACAATCAGTATGTACGGATATAAGAAAATAGTATTGACATGACCGGGGTGAATTTAATATAGGAAGAGAGAATCCGGTAAAAAGGAAATACTTTTGTGGACGAGAGGGTGTAGAAGATATTGCGGCTGTTATGCCAAAAATATTTGAATACATCGGATTCATTTTTTATTTCTACAGCAATGACCATGATCCCATTCATTGTCATGTAAAAAAAGGAGATAAAGAAATGAGGGTTACACTGTACTTTGAGCAGTATACATTAACGGATGTGTATATTGTTAAAGCGCACAGGCACACCCCGTCCTTGACAAGGGAGGAAAGAGAGAAAATAAAAAAATTCGTGGAGGTTTATTATCCGCATATTTTGGATAAATGGGAAACCTTCAGGGCAGGCAAAAAAATAAGGCCTGTGAAAATAAGCAGGGAGGTCAAATAATATGAAACAAAACATATCATTGATAGAGGTAAAAGAAGCCCATTATGTAGACGGGTACCGGCTTTTTATTGGTTTTAATAATGGTAAGAACAGGATTATCGATTTCAAACCTTTCCTGGATACTATTCAAGGTGGCTATCTGAGGAAATATAAAAAGACCGAGCATTTTAAGAACTTCAATATAGACTCCGGGAACCTGGTTTGGGGGAAAGACTGGGATTTGATTTTCCCGGTAACACAATTGTATTCCGGGAAAATCAAATAACGATATTGATCATTTTACCCTTTACAAAAATGATCTTTTTAGGTTCCCTTCCTTCCAGCCATTTCTGAACGGCATCATTAGCCAATACAGCTGTTTCTATTTCAGCCTGCCCGGCTGCCAATGACAACTGCATGGTTGTGCGCAGCTTGCCATTGATGCTGATGGGGTATTCTTTAGAAGATTC
>DASVLZ010000241.1:0-3391 GCA_036384615.1 Sediminibacterium sp. | reverse complement strand
AGCTGCTCTTTTTGTCCTTTGCTTGGGTTATTACGCAGCACCAGGTGCGTCATGCCGAGTATTGAATTGAGGGGCGTGCGTATTTCGTGCGACATGGTGGAGAGAAACTCATTCTTGGCCCCCAGCGCTTTTTCTGCCTGCTGTTTTGCCTGTTTAAGTGCATGCGCGAACCGAAACGACATGATCAGCGACTGAAGAAAAAAGAAACTGATATATCCCGCAAACAGGATGCCCTGCTGCGCCTGTACAATACCAAAATACTGGAGATTGATCACAATAAAAACGAGCAGCACCACGCCCGTGCTCAAAAGCGCATAAGCAGCGCCTACCCGTTTTTTGCGCATGGCCTGTATGTATACGATAAACGCATACCCGATCACGATGAACATGAGCGCCAGGAAGGGGTTGATCAGTTGTGTGAATATGGATGGCGGAGATACGATCACTAGTGCGGAAAGCCCGAGGCATGCCCACACATTCACCCACATGATATACTTGTTGGAATCTTCCCTATAGAGCATTCTCGTGTACATAATAAAGAAAGCCACACTGGTAAATAGCGTCAGGTATTCGATATGCACAGTAATAGACCAGGGAATATTCGGGAAAAGGGAATGCAGCACATACATGCGCGAACCAATGATGCGATAGCTGTATGTGATGGCAAACAGCGAAAAATAAAGCATGGCTTTATCATGACGGCCGAACAGGAACAGGCCGAAAAAGAAAAGCCCTCCCATAAAAAGACAACCGGTAAGTACCAGGTCGAATGCAAAACTAACATCCCTTTTGCGCTGCAGGGTTTCAAAATCGCCTATCACAATATCCTTGTAAGGGCCGCCCTTGGAATGCCAGTAGTTGGCAATATGCAATACCATATGTAAGGTATCGCTGCTGAAATTGAGCTCTGCGGTTTTATTGAGCCACTTGGGTATGGCTCTTTTGGGAAGACTGTCGGGGTTACCGGCAGCGGCAAACTCTTTTCCGTTTATGAACAAACGGTAGCTTGTATAGGTATCCGGCACCTGTAACCCCAGGAGGTTGCTGTGTCTGGGAAGAAGAACGGTTACCTCGTAGCTGGCATAGCCGGTGCTGGGAAAATTTTTTCCGTTAACAATGGTCTTCTTCCATAAGGCGGGAAACGGTACGTAGGCGGTAGGTTCTTTGGTGGTGCCGCTGTCAGGGATCAGTTGTTTCCAGTAAAAAGCCCAGTTGCCATTGAGCGATACAGATTCTTTTTGCAGGTTGGTATTGCGGAGGTCTATGATGCCGTTACTGAAAACAGCGGCGGAGGCCGGCGATTGGCCCTGCGCTGTCATAGCCAGGAAACCAGGAGCTATGCAGAGCAGGAAATACAGGCGTATCAATAAAGTGCTCTTCATAGAACTTTATGGCGGATGTTTGGAGGCGCCACGAATTTACTAAAATAATCCCGGGGCATTCCTTTTTCATCTCACCAATTATTGTTTATTTCATTGTCTGCACAAGCCTATAAAAACATTGTTAAAACCAGCCGCTATGAAATTCAGCCTGCTCGCAAGTTTTTTACTGATCCTGCTTACTGCCGGTGCCCAGCGAACCGATAAACGTTTATATAATAAAGTATCCGAACTGATCAGCGGTTTTCATGGCAATGTGGGTGTATATATTCACGACCTGGAAAAGAATAAAACCGTTGCCATCAATGCCGATACGATTTTTCCCACTGCCAGTATGGTAAAGATACCCATCCTCACCGGAATCATGCGCAAACTGGAAAGCGGGGAACTTTCCTATCACCAGACACTTACCTATAAAGATTCACTCCTGTATGCGGGCATGGATATTCTCGGCTCATTCAAGAACAATGAAAAGATAGAGCTGGGCAAAGCCATGATGCTCATGCTTACGATGAGCGATAATACCGCCAGCCTGTGGATGCAATCCCTTGCAGGAACGGGAACAAGGATCAATGAGCTGATGGACAGCCTCGGCCTGGTATATACCCGTGTTAACAGCAGGACCCCGGGAAGAGAAGCCAACCGTTCTGAATACGGCTGGGGACAAACCACACCCCGCGAAATGGCAGGCCTGATGGAAAAGATCGTGAAGAAGGAAGTGATCAATCCTTCTGTAAGTGAAAAAATGCTCCGGCTGCTGGGCAGGAATTACTGGGATGAAGTGGCCGTTTCCCAGGTACCCACTGATGTGTTCGTTGCCAGCAAGAACGGCGCGGTAGATGCTACCCGCGATGAGGTACTGTTCGTGAATGGTAAAAACTGCAGGTATATTTTCTGCATCTGCACAAAGAATAACCAGGATATCAGCTGGCAGCCGGATAATGAAGCCTGGGTGCTTACGAGGGCCTTGTCAAAAATGTTATGGGAATATTATAACTGATCTTATAAAGCTACCAGCCCTCTCCTGATGGCTTCCATGGCAAGGCCCACACGGCTTTGTACGTTCAGCTTGCGGAAAAGGGCTTCGCGATAGCCATCAATGGTGCGCTCGCTGAGGTTCATCAGGGTTGCCACTTCTTTATAGGTAAGATCGGAGCAGGCATGTTGCAGGAACAGTTTCTCTCGGTCGTTGATCTGGGGAAGCGCTTCTTTCTCCGTTTCCTCTCTGCGGAAGCGGATATTGCCGGCATCGGCATTATAATAACCTTTGGCAGTTATTTCATCAAGCGCTTTTTCCAGTTCATCGGGATGTGTTTCTTTCAGCAGGTAAGCGCAGCAGCCCGATTTCAGCATATTGATGATGATATTATCTTCATCATTCATCGAGAGCGCCACAAGCCGTATTCCGGGATGGGTAACGGAAAGCCATTTCGCCGTTTCGAGCCCGTTCATAACCGGCATGTTCACATCTATCAGCATAATATCCGGCAGGGGCTTGCCCGATGAAATCTTTGCCTGCAGGTCCCTGCCGTTGGCCGCTTCGATCACAACTTCATAGTTGCGGAAACTGCGCAGCATCAGCCCCAGTGATTTGGCAAACAGGGTATGGTCATCGATGATGCCGATGGTTGTTTTCATGCGTTAGCCTTGGTTAGATGGCAGGCTTATGTTCACAGAAGTACCTTCGCCGGGGCGGGAATTCCATTGAACACTGCCTCCCAGTAAATGAGTACGGTGCCGGATGTTGCGAAGCCCCAGCCCCTGGGGAATACCGTCTTCCGCAAAACCCACGCCGTCATCAATAATATGCAAAGTAAGGCGCCCGGGGTATTGTATGATCCGGATATCCACTTTTTTTGCCTGTGCGTGTTTGATCACATTCTGGATGAGCTCCTGCACGATACGGAAAAGGATGATCTGCTGTTCGGAAGGCAAAGGCAGTGTTTCCGGGTGAACAAAATGCACCTGCAGCGTTTGCGCAAAATGTATGCGGCTGATCTCTGCCTTGAGGT
>DASVLZ010000240.1:0-2733 GCA_036384615.1 Sediminibacterium sp. | reverse complement strand
ATGATCGGTACCGATTCGCATACCGTGAACGCCGGCGGCCTCGGTATGGTGGCCATTGGTGTGGGCGGAGCCGATGCCTGCGATGTAATGGCCGGCCTGCCCTGGGAACTGAAATGGCCCAAACTGATCGGCATCAAACTCACGGGCAAACTGAGCGGGTGGACCGCGCCCAAGGATGTGATCCTGAAAGTGGCCGGCATTCTTACCGTAAAAGGAGGTACCGGCGCCATCGTCGAATATTTTGGTGAAGGTGCGCAGGCAATGAGCTGTACAGGTAAGGGCACCATTTGTAATATGGGAGCCGAGATTGGCGCCACCACTTCCAATTTTGGTTATGACGACAGCATGAGCCGCTACCTGAGGGCTACAGGCCGCTCCGAAGTGGCTGATATGGCCGATAAGATCTCTGCTTACCTGAATGCAGATGCCGCCGTGCATGCAGAGCCTTCCAAATATTATGATGAAGTGATAGAGATCAACCTGAGCCAGCTGGAACCCCATCTGAACGGGCCTTTCACCCCCGATCTTGCCACACCCATTTCTAAAATGAAGGAAGCTGCCGCTGCCAACGGCTGGCCTGTGAAAGTGGAAGTAGGCCTGATAGGCAGTTGCACCAACAGCTCTTATGAGGATATCAGCCGCGCGGTAAGCCTGGCGCGCCAGGTAGAGCAGAAAGGACTGAAACTGAAAAGCGAATTCACCATTACACCCGGCAGCGAGCAGGTAAGGTTTACCGTGGAAAGGGATGGCTTCCTGGATGTATTTGATAAAATAGGCGCTACCGTATTTGCCAATGCCTGCGGGCCCTGTATTGGTATGTGGGACCGTGTGGGCGCAGAGAAAAAAGAGAAAAACACCATTGTACACAGCTTCAACAGGAACTTTGCCAAACGCGCAGACGGCAATCCCAATACCATGGCTTTTGTGGCATCGCCTGAGCTGGTAACAGCTATAGCCATTGCGGGTGATCTTACATTCAACCCTATAACAGACACTCTTATCAACGAAAAAGGGGAACAGGTAAAACTGGATGAGCCCCAGGGACAGGAGCTGCCCGCACGCGGGTTTGCCGTGGATGATCCCGGCTACCAGGCGCCTGCTTCCGATGGAAGCGGTGTGAATGTGATCGTTGCCCCCGACAGCAAACGCCTGCAGTTGCTCGCACCCTTCCCTGCCTGGGAAGGCACCGACCTGAAAGGACTGAAACTGCTGATCAAGGCAAAAGGCAAATGCACCACGGACCATATCAGTATGGCAGGCCCCTGGCTCAAATTCAGGGGACACCTCGATAATATCAGCAACAACATGCTGATAGGTGCGGTGAACTTCTTCAACGATAAAACAGATTACGTGAAGAACCAGCTTACCGGTGTATATGGCCCCGTACCTGCTACCCAGCGCGATTATAAAGCCGCAGGCACAGGCAGTATTGTAGTGGGCGATGAAAACTATGGCGAAGGAAGTTCACGCGAACACGCAGCCATGGAACCCCGGTTCCTGGGTGTACGCGCCATACTCGTAAAATCCTTTGCACGCATACACGAAACCAACCTGAAGAAACAGGGTATGCTGGCACTCACTTTTGCCGATAAATCTGATTACGACAAAATACAGGAAGACGATACTATCGACATTACAGGCCTTACCGGCTTTGCACCCGGTGTACCCCTGACGCTGATCTTCCATCACAAAGACGGCACGCAGAACATCATCACCGCCAACCATACCTATAACCAGCAACAGATCGAATGGTTCAAGGCAGGTGCGGCGCTGAACATCATCCGCAAACAGGCTGCACAGTAATTCATTCTCTTTCTACAATAAAAAGTTCCCGTTAGAGCTTCTAACGGGAACTTTTTTATGGATAGCCGTGCACATTTATCGATGATTGCCGCACCTTTTTACCAGCGAAACACAGATCAATCCAATCTGCGATCTGCGATTCTCCATCTGCAATTCATTTCCCTCTCCTCCTGTAATTCGTCAAAAACACCCCCGTCATGATCAGTGTTGCTGCCATTACCTTGGACAGGTTTAATGATTCATGCAGCAGTATGATGGATGCTATGGCGGTAAAGAAGGGTTGTGTATAAACAAATGAGCCGGTAATGCTGGCGCCCAGTTTATCGATGCTATAGTTCATCAGCTGGTAAGCGAAGAAGGTAGCGCCGAGCACCACGTATATAAGGCAGAACCAGCTGAGTGCATCAAAGGAATGCCATTGTATTTCCCGCAAGGATGCCCACCCTATCGGCAGGCTGAAGATGCAGCCGAAGAGGAATACCCATTGCAGTATATGCGTAGCCTTGTATTTAGGCATCAGTGGGCGTATGAATACAATATACAGCGAATAGCTGATCGCGCCCAGTATGGCGAAAACATCACCGGTGAATTGTTCTGCGCCTGCCTGGTCGGAAAGGTCACGGGAAAATACCAGCAGCACGCCGCCGCTTACACCGAGGAACAGACCCAGCAGTTTGAAAGGGGTCAGTTTTTCTTTCAGTATCCATGCGGCTAACAGTGTAATAGTGATGGGCGTGGTCAATACCAGCAGGGAAGCATGGATAGGACTGGTGAGCGACATCCCCCTGATAGAAAAAGTCTGGTTCATGGTAATGCCCACAATGGCACAGAAGAACAACAGGCGGTAATCCTTTTTCGTGATCTCCATCCTCTGCGGCTTTGCGGCAAACATCATCCAGAAAAGAAAGGTTGTACATACCACGCGTATGG
>DASVLZ010000239.1:0-3114 GCA_036384615.1 Sediminibacterium sp. | reverse complement strand
TTCTCAAAAAAGACCATACCCATACACCACCCAATGGCCTGATCTGCCTCAAAGGCGGCGACCTCTCCCAGGAGATCTACGAAAGCGCCCTCAGGCCCAGGATGATCCCGGTAACCAAACTATTCCCGGAGGCTTATTTTGAGGAGAAGTATGTGTTGCATGTAGCGAAGTGAGGGCAGATTGCAGAAGGGAGATTGCAGATTGCAGAACCGTTTTATCCATCAATCTGCAATCTGCAATTCGCCTTCTGCAATCCTCCTACTCCGGCACCACCAACTTATTATTCCCCCTGTTCACATCTGCCAGCCGCTGGCTGGGGTCGATCTCGATGGAGCGGATGTCCTGTATGCTGTGGGTGATGGGGAAGGAATATTCGGGATGTGTCCAGCGCCATTCGGGATGCACGATGCGTGGTGTGGGACCCTCTGCCGGCTTAATGCCGTACATAAGATCGAGCGGCATATAATGCATTTCCTGTGAGCCGTCTTTGTATGTCACCAGCACATCTATGGGCATGGGCATTTTGCCTATGCGTTTAATGGTGATCTGCGGTTTGCCATCCACGGTATTGATATCCCCCACTGCATAGTCGATCGTTTTGGTGCTGTAGATCCAGTATTCTTTATACCAGTCCAGCTCCATACCGCTTTCTTTTTCCGCTACGCGAATAAAATCATTGGGGTTGGGATGTTTGAAACGCCATTGGTGGTAGTACGATAATAATATCCTGTCGCGTATACTATCGCTCACAATATATCCCAGCTGTGCCATGAACACGGCGCCTTTGCTGTAGGCGGCATTGCCATAGGCATAGTTGGTATTGTAATGGTCGGAATGCGTGCTGGCCGGTTCTTCCAGCCCGCTTTTCGCCAGGTTAAAATATCCGCGGTACGACCCGTTGAACCAGAACCCTTTTGCATTGCGCAGCGTAGCCATCACCCTCGTGGAAGCATAATCGGTAAAGCCTTCATCCATCCAGGGATAGAGCGATTCGTTGGTGCCCATCAGCATCTGGTACCAGGTGTGCATCCATTCATGCAGTGCAGTACCTATGCTGGCGCTTTTGATCAGCGTACCCATAGGATATTCCATGCCGCCATCACCTCCCTGTATAAAGGAATAGGTCTTGTAAGGATAGGGGCCGAATGTTCTCGCAATAATGGGATAGGCCAGCGCTACTGTGTCTGCCACATTTTTCCAGCGCCTGTCATTAAGCGTATCACCGGGTTTGTCTTTATACACAATGCGGAGCAAAGGGCCGCCGCCCTGTGGCGTGCGGGTGAGCATTTTATAGGCAGGGTCTGCGGCCCACATAAAATCGTGCACGTTATATGCCTGCCATTTCCATGTGCTGGTAGCGCCTGTGTTCTTTTTAGGAGCAGCGCCTTTTGCCTCGTAACCCTTTCCTATTTCGTTTGCATTGACCAGGTCTCCGCCGGCTATTACAAAATAGTTTTTGTCGATGGTGATGTTCACATCATAATCTCCCCATACGCCATAAAACTCGCGGGCTATATAGGGGTTGGCATTCCATCCCTGGTAATCGTATTCCACCATTTTGGGATACCATTGGCTCATGCTGTAGCGCACGCCCTCCGCATTATCGCGGCCGCTGCGGCGGATCTGTACCGGCACCTGTGCTTCAAACACCACATCCATACTCACTTTCGACCTGGGAAGGATCGGTTGGGAAAGCTGTACTTCCAGTATGGTCTCATGTTCTTTCAATACCTGCTCCACACCGTTGATGCGTATGCTTTTCACACGCTGGTAACCGATTTCATCGGGAGTAAGTTTGCTGATACGGTCTTTTACCCGCGCATCCCAGTCCAATCCATCGCTTTGTCCGCGCGGTTCGGCAATACGTGTTTTGCCCAGCTCACGGCTGCGCACATCCATACTGCTGTTGGGCTGAAAAGCATTCCAGTACAGGTGAAAGAATACCCTGTCAAGTGTATCGGGAGAATTGTTGCTGTAATCGATCTTTTCCGTTCCGGTAAAGCGGTTCGTCTGCACATTCATATCCACATCGATCACATACTTGATGCGTTGCTGCCACCTGTCGGGCTGTGCTGTTGCAGAAAGCCAGGCGCCTGATACCAGTGACAACATGAATAACGGGAGGAAATGTTTTCTCATGAATATTTACCATTTTAAGAATGGTAAATGTAACGGGAATTTCGGACTTATATTGATAGTCTGGGGTCTGAAGACCGGAGGCTGGGGATAGGCTTCTGTCTACGGCGTGATTATTCGGGCTTTTACATATTCATCTGCTTCATCAGTCTTCCCCTGCCATTATAATACAGGTATTTTTCCGACTGTGTGGCCGCGTGGCGTATATGTATGCGGTACTGGGGTTCCTGATCGGGTAATTGTATCTCGCTTACATCATATGCCTGCCAGCTGGCAAAAGGGCTTTGAATAAAAGCGTTGCGCACATTGTTGCGGAGGTCGCCGAAAGCAAGCCGTTTTACGCCATCGAGCCACCTGCCTTCTGCATCGAACCGCATGGTGCAGGGTTCGCCCCGCTGGTAAAAACGCGCGGCATATATGCCCTCATCATCCTGCAGCCAGTGTACTTTACGAACCGTGGGATATTTGTGGGAGAAGGATTGTGTTACCGCAGCAGGTATATATATCTTTTCCTGGCTTTCGGCCCTGAGAAAAAGGAATGCCGCAAACATGCATAAGGCTAACTGTTTCATACGCACCTGTTTACCCCGTAGGTAAAACAAGCGCTGTGCCAGTTCAATCCCTGCCTGCCACCACGATCACGATCTCGCCTTTTGCGGGTGTATTGTTGAAATGATTACACACTTCTTCGAGGCTGCCCCGCCGGTTCTCCTCGAACAGTTTGGTCAGCTCCCGGCTCACACTGCATTGCCTGCCTGCACCAAAATGCGTGATGAAATCGGTAAGTGTTTTTATGAGGCGCATAGGGCTTTCATAAAAGATCATGGTCCTCTCCTCTTCGGCCAGTTGCCTGAGCAGGGTCTGCCGTCCTTTTTTCAGGGGCAGGAACCCCTCGAAAACAAACCTGGTGGCGGGAAGCCCGCTGTTTACCAGCGCGGGCACAAATGCGGTGGCGCCGGGCAGGCATTCCACCCGTAT
>DASVLZ010000238.1:0-6209 GCA_036384615.1 Sediminibacterium sp. | reverse complement strand
AATATAGGAGATCATCCCCTGCATATCAGGGAATTTTTCGTTTGGCTGAAGCGCGGTATCGGGTCCGCTGCGTATCCCCTGCCACGAATCATCTATATTGATATAACTCCATCCATGATCACGCAATCCCTTGCTCACCATCGCTTCCGCGGATGCGATCACTTTTTCGCGGTCGATAGCTGATTCCCAGGCATTCCATCCGTTCCAGCCCATTGGCGGCGTCAACGAAATAGTATCCCCGATCCTGATCAGTAATTTTTGCGTAGCCTGCCCTAACCTGTTTTTCGCTTGTAGTATTACTTCATAAGTGCCGCGCTCTTTCACCGCGCCTGTTATGATACCTGTTTTCGCTGCAACAGAAAGACCTGCTGGTAAATTTTTCGCTGAAAAGGTTACCGGCTTCTCGCCTGTAGCTGCAATGGTATACAGGAAAGGATTACCCGGCCTCGCCCCGAAAACTTTTGGCGAATGAATGACGGGCATTTTGCCCGGCGCAGGTGTGAGTATGTATTTTTTCACTGTATCCGGGATAAGCTCCGGCATATACTGTCCGGTCATTTCCAGTTTCGCATTGATCCAGTCGGAATATGTACGTTTATTACGGATACCTCCTGTTTTATCTGTAACCAGCAGGCCCAGCTTTTGTACACCGCGTATATCCAGTTCTATGGCAAGAGGCGCATCGCCTGTTCTCATTTCGGGACTTTCGAACAATATTTTCTTATCGCCGATCACGTAAAAGGTAACAGGAATATCCTTGTTGCCATGGTCATCTGCTCCTGCCAATGCTGAAAAATGCGTTGCATGGCCATTGAGCTGGAAGGAAAGAATACTGATGGATTGTACGCCAACACCGCGCTGGTATTTGATTCCCTGCACCTGGATAGTATCATGACCATAATTCCGCTTTGCATTAACCGGCCTGATATCTGATGCAAATTTCTGTATGGCAAGGTCATCCAGCCATACGGTCCTGGTCTGCTGTGCATGGCCAACCTGCATACATATTATCAGTGCAAAAAAGAATCCGGTTAATGGTTTGTACATGATACCTGTTTTATTACCTGGCCGTTACAGTAACCGCAGTAGTATTCCCTTTCGCAGGCGCTTTTACTACGAGCGAAAACACATTCGGAATTGCGGTGGGTTCTATTTTTCCTTTATTGGAAAATATCTCTTTTTCCGAATACATTTCCAGCACCACAGATCTCTCTCCTTTGGCAAACACTACTTTACACTGCAGAGCCTTTCCTTTGCTTTCTATCGAAGCTATCCGTTTCTTTCCCGTGGCCGCAATTTTTCCCCGGTCGCCCAGGAATGCAATGCCTGAACCTGTTACCGGTGCAAGAAGAAAGGAAGCATAGTCCTGGTTGTCCAGCGTTCCCTGGTAACTATCACCTGCATCCATCGCCTGGATATTGCCATGCTGCCTGTCATACAGTACGATCTTTCCTTTCATATCCATATCCGCCGGAACAAAACTGTAGTTTTTCGTTTTCGTACTATCGCCCACGAAAGCCACTACATAGCATGTTGTAATATCCCTGTGTTTCGTATATGTGTACGCCACTACCGGTGTGCCTTCTTTCTTTGCCAGCTGCAGGTAATTCTGGTCGAGCGGCAATAGCGGCATATCAGGTTTTACGATAACGCCATCCTGCCTGCAGGCTTTGAAAATGTTGGTCTTGTCTTCCGTTCCGATAGCATCGCCCGTACCTACAGGCCCTGCGGAAAGAACAGATACCGTCATGTTTCCTATCTCCGAACTTTTGAATACATCGCTCCAGGGCCATATACCCATTTCGTATGCAAGCTGTGATGTAAACAGGAAATTCATCCACCGCTCAGGCTTGAACCTGTCGCCCGCAGTGCGTATGGTAGTCAGGTTATTGTATTTCACACCCTGCATAAAATACCGCGGCAGTCCCATGCAGTACTGCATATGAATACCATTATCGAGCGCCGCTTTGGCCATACCATCCGTAAAAGCATTTCCTATACTGATATCAGAGATCATTTCGGGATTGTTCATATAGATATAATTGATCCAGTCCTGCTCGTATACTGCCACACCGGAACGTTTCAGGTAACCCATGATCTCTTTCCAGAACCCGGGGTCTATAGCGCTGATAGCCGATATCCGGTACTTTGCATGATAAGGGCTTGCAGAATCTATCCAGCGGTTATGCGTGATCAGCGGTAATCCCAGTTCCTTGCGGAAAGCCGCCAGTCCTTTGGGAAACAGGAAGGTATCTGCTTTGTATTCCATCACACCGCCGGAACGGTTCCAGGGGCCTTCGGGAAATTCCGGCTTCTTCGTTATGCCGGGTTTATTGTGCACATTGTTAAACGATTTCTGGTACCACCAGCTATCCAACTGCATATATCCCAACGGAATGCCTTCTTTTTTGTAATGATCCCGCAAAGCGAGCAGTGTTCCTGCATACCCTTTCGTGGGATCATAATTATAATAGTAGTCGCCGCCTACATCCGTCCATATACCAAAATATTTCAGCAACACATCCGCGTCATTGGCGGGGCGTTTTCTTGCATACATGGTGCGGAGCGTATTTCCCCATGCATCCCATGTATTGCGGATGCCCTGCTTCATCACGAGTATCGTTGTATGTGTAAAATTCCTCGGCAGTTTGACCACTTCGGGGTTCAGCCCGCTGGCGATATGTGTAACTCCATCACCTGTCATCAGCGACACCATAAAGTCCGAAGCCGGCGAAATCACCAGCGCATCTTTTTTATCGTTAAAGAACAGCCATGGCGTGGAAGTTTCTTCCAGGAAAAACTGCGGCAGGGGAAATATCCTGTTGTGGTAACTGAAAGGATATAATGATGCGGGAATGGTAGTAAAATCGGGGAAAGGAATCAGCGGCTGCCCGTTTGCTCCCTTCGGTGTGGCTACAGAGAACAGTACCACCGGTGATGTCTGATACCAGCGGATAGTACCTACATATACATTATTGGTTTCCCATTGAAAGGAAAGGGATGTATATGCTCCTACCGAATCCATTCCTTTTGTACGGGTAAGATGGGTAACCGGCTTGCCGACAGAGCCGCCAAGTACCCAGTTAAGCCCCGGTGAACGCACTGTGTAGTTACCGGTTTGCGCATCTACTTGCACGGTAATATCCGTGCGGGATTGGGCTACTGCCACAACGGAGGTTATGCCAATAAGGACTATACATACAAGAGAACGAAACATTTTCATCCGATGATCATTTAGCCGGTTTATCCTGAATATATTATTTCTGCGGGAATAGCCTGATCAGCATTACACCGTGGTGACGGATTCCGGTGGTAAATACACTGCTGTATTCTCCCATATCCTGCTGCTTCCATACATCCCGGATAGTATACCGGCCTTTCAGTCCCAGTTTTGCGAGGTCGAGCGAAAATGTTTTCGCTTTTTCATCGCCCCAGCGAAAATAAGATGCGGGTGTTTTTCCGAAGCCGTCTATATTAAACATGCCAACTGCATAAGACCCGTCTTCCATAGTTTTCAGCCATACCTGCACATCGTTTTCCGTAGCCACAAGCCTTGCTGGTTTACCGAGCGGGTCCTGGTCGATGTCTATCACTTCGTCATTCGTTAATAAATTCAATGTAAAAGCATCCAGTTGCTCGATAGGACAACCGATCAGCATAGGCGCCGATAGCAAACTGAATAAGCTCACATGACTATACTGTTCATCAGGTGTTAACCGCGTGGGATGCATTTTGGCGCCTGTGGTCACATTGCCCAGTATCATCATGTCAGGATCATTCCAATGGCCGGGGCCACCGTAAGGCGCCCATTTGTCGAGCGTAAATACAGATGTATACAAACTCTGCCAGCTATCGCGTATATCCGGGCCGGTACGCCAGGCATTGGCAATACGTGCCCAGTCGCCTGCAAGTGCAAAAGGTGCAGAGTTGGATAAACTGTACAATATATCGCGGCCTGTATTTCTCAATGCTGCAGCCATTCGTTCTGCAGAAACAAGATCAATGCGCCAGTCATATTTCAGGTAGTCCACACCCCATTCAGCCATCTGCAATGCATCTTCTTTTTCAAAGCGGTATTGCCCGGTATGGCGATACGCCCTTTTATTCTGCCGTATTGAATCAGGATATACGCCGTTTTTGAAATCGGATGAGCCACCCGGGTATCCCGCATAACTGGATATCCATGGCGTGGAGTATACACCCAACTTCAACCCTTTTGCGTGTATCTCATCCACCATCGCTTTAAAGCCGGGAAATTTTTCGTTGGGTTGCAGCGCATTCCATTTACCGCCTCTTTGTCCCTGCCATGCATCATCAATATTAATATAGGTCCAGCCATGCCTGTTAAGCTGCATCTTTACCATCGCATCTGCCGATGCAAGCACTTTTTCCTTATCGATCTCACGCGCCCAGGAGTTCCATCCATTCCAGCCCATAGGCGGGGTGAGCGCGATGGTATCTCCTATTTTAATCATCAGGTTTTTGGTTGTTTCACCTTTGCTGTTCCTTGCTTTCATCGTGGCATGGTAAACGCCTCTCTGCATAACGGCGCCTGAAATAATACCTGTTGCTGCATCCACCACCAGTCCCTGCGGCAGGTTATCCACTGAATAGGTGATGGGAAGTTCACCGGTTGCCACAACCGTGAACAGGAATGGATTACCCGGCCTTGCCCCGAACACTTTTGGCGAGTTGATCCTGGGCAATGCCGATGGTGGCGGTGTAAGGATATACCTTTCATCATCATTCGGGATACTCATCGGAAAGCTTCCCCCGCTCATAATAAATTTCGCATCGGCCCAATCGGAATAATTCCTGGCAGCGTCTTTGTCATTGGTAACAAGCAACCCGAGGCGTTGAATGCCTTCCAGGTTCACATGCACCTGTTTTGGCGGATCTCCCACCCTCATATCGCCGCTGGCAAATAATATTTTTTTATCGCCCACCACGTAAAAGCGCGTGATCATGGAGGGGTTTGCCTGGTCATCGGCACCTACCACTGCAGAAAAACCATGCGCCCTGCCATTCATCAGGAAATACAGTATGCTTGTGGAATGAACGCCCAATCCACGATTGTACCGTGCCGATCCTATCCTCAGGGAATCATTACCGGCATTCCTGTTAACAACAACAGCCGGTATGCCCTGTGAAAAAACAGGAATGGACAATTCATCGAGCCAGACCTCTTTCGTACCCTGCGAATACCCCATACAGGGCACCATCACTGCCAGTACGATCATGCGTTGTATAGCCCTGCGCATCTGCATATCTTTTACTTGTTATTAGCCCGCTGAATACCTTTCTCTTCCGAAACAGGCATGGCAAGTTTTTTCATGGTAACCTCCGCTGCATTGTTCAGGAAGATCACAGGCGTTTCTTTCGCTGTTAAGATATGTACATCCGTCAGGTCTATCTTCTTTACATCATCAAACACGAATGCCGGCCTGAAATCATCTTCCTTATAGCTTACCGTAAAATTTTTGATGTTGATGCCTTGTGCATGGCGCATATACAAACCCCAGGAAGGCAGTTCGCCCCACATGGAAAACTCGGGGTAATTGGCCGGGTTCTCGGGGATGGATGTGATCTTATCCAGCGGGATATGTGCAATGTCTTTACTGGATCTGCCGCCATAGCTGATCTCGATATTTTCGAGCGTAACATCTTCCACCGGATACCCCGGCAGGCCCACGATGGAAGAAGGAACCAGGTTATAAGGCAGGTAAGGATGGCCATAGATATGAAAGCTGGATGGCCGCACCGGCATTTTATCAAAACCGGGACGCAGGTGGTCCGGCGGCCCCTCGATAGGATATCCCTGGTCTGGTTTCAGCAAAGGTGTTTCCGCTTTTACATTGGCGATATATACACCTTTCAGTGTACCTACCGCGCCGCCGGTATTGCGGTGACCGCGGCGTATGAAAATAGCGTTACCTGTATTTTTTGCGGTTACATTGCGGATATCAATATTCTCCAGTACCCCCCCGTCAACACATTCGAGGGCAATAGCGGAACGGTAGGTATCAAACACTGTGAGGTTGGTTACCTTGAAATTCCGGAACCCTCCCCAGCTGGCCGTACCAAATTTCAGGCCGCTGGCGCTGGAGCGCAGCGTACAATTATCCACCACCACATTTTCACAGGCGCTTTTCGGGTTTTCAGACTTGAAGCATAATGCATCATCGGCAGCATTGATAAAACAATTGGTG
>DASVLZ010000237.1:0-8325 GCA_036384615.1 Sediminibacterium sp. | reverse complement strand
AGGAATCCGTTGTCGAATACGTTGCGGTTCGGGATTGTGTTTAACCTGGGGAGTGGCGAATAGGGAGAGGTTGGCGGTTTCCTTCCCGCAGGCATCACACAACGGAGGCGGAACTCTGCGCTGAATACTGGATGGATGATGTGTACTGTACTCTGTGGAGGGAAAAGGTAGCCATGCGGGAAATAAGCATTAACACCTGGTTCCAGAGGGGCTAAAGCTTTGTAGCCCCGGAAAAATAGTCAGGTATAGCAGCCCCGTAGGGTGCTGCTCCATAGGGTAATGTGTATTCTGCAAGGGTCCATATACCGGTATTCCGTATAAGGGTTGCCCCTGCCGGGGCAATGAAAAATTGCGTTTATGCGTGTGCTACAAAGCGGCAGCCCCTACGGGGCAGGGAGAAGACGCAGACAATAATAGAAGTAGAAAGCCGCCTCAATATAAATCGAGGCGGCTTTCTGTTATCACTGTTCCTCTTTCTTCACCAGTTGGCTGACGGCTCCGAGTACGGCGCCGCCAACGGCGGCGTAGCCGGCTATGGATACCAGTAATGCGGGCAGGGATACGGGCGAGGTAAGTATGGCGGCCGATATACCTGTGAGTGCGATACCGATATTGCGCAGTTTGCGGAAGAAGGAGGGTGTGGGCGAACCCGCCCTTTCAATTACCTCTTTCATGGTGTACTTTTTTTGAAATGAAACAATAGCTGCCGGCCCTTTGTTCCCGGGACGCGGGGCCGGCAGCGGGTGATGGCAGGGGCGGCTTATGCCGCTGCCTGCTTTCAGCGGTACTGTTGTTTACACTGTAACCGTTTCAGTGGCCAGGTTGCCGGGCATGTCGCGGGCAATGACCGTTACGGTACTGCCTGAGGGGTCCGGGTTGGTTGCCGTGGTGTGGTAGGTCCAGTTTTCGCCGTAGCCGTCATCGGCGGCTTCGCCGGATTCCACCAGTTCACCGGCGCCGGTGCGGATCTCTACCCGTACACCTGTTACACGGATATTATCCGTGGCTTCGATACGGATCAGCTCATCGGGCAGCCCGGAATAGCCTGCTGCTGCAATGGCCGTGACCTTTGGCGGGAAATAGGCATCGGAAAATGCCACATTCCTTGCTGTCTGGCCGTTTCTGGCTATTGCCGCGTACATGGCCTGCTGCTCTTCCGTGATTGAATTGGCGTAACGGGAGCAGTGCCTGAACATGCGGCGGCTGGCCTCCTGTTTTTCGGAAAGGGGTTTCCCCGGATCCGGTGATTTGGGTTTTTTGGCTACCACCAGTTTTCCCCCGCGGTTGCGGAAGACCACCAGGTTGCCGATCATCCCACTCATTGCGTGCGTGAGCACGTTGTTTTGCTGTGTTGCCATAGAAGTATGTTTTGTGCGGCGTTTTTTTTGCGCCGCGGTGATGTAAATGGTTTGTGTGCCTGCGGTTTTTGGGGTGAAGGATCCGGGGACGCACCTCCCGTTTCCTTCTGTGCGTACAGCCCTTTATAACCGCTGACAGGATGCAAAATACATCGCCGGGAAGGCGGTTTTTTACAAAATGAATGAATGTCCGAGGCACGTTTAATGAATGTCCGAGAGCCGTTTAACGAAGCTTCGGGAATGCCCTGCATGAATGGAATTAAGAATTAATCCTACGGCTTAGGTTCGACTTTCCTGGGCTTTGGTTCGGGATTCTACGGCTTAGGTTCGACTGTGGTTCGACTAAGGAAGGGCTAAAGAAGCTCTCAGGCAGGGCTTAGGCAGGGCCGGCATGGTGATTTTTTATATGTGAAGCGCCTGTTCCATCCTTTATTCCCCGGCCTCCTTCATTCCCACTGCCAGTAGCAGGAGGTCTGTATAATTTTTTCCAAGGGGGAGTTCCAGGTCGCCAATGCACACATAATTCCGGTACCGGTTGATGAAACTGAGATAGGGCAGGTGGATGATCCAGGACCGGTGGATGCGTATAAAAGGGAGGTTCCGGATCGCCTGTTCCAGTTCATCGGCACTGGATATAAGGATAATATCGGCGGTGGTGGTAATGAGCCGCTGGTACCGACCCTCGCTTTTTATAGCCACTACTTCATTCAAATCCACGCGCATGATGCCTTTCTCGGTTTTATAAAAAAACGGGTTCTCTATACGCGTGAAGCTTTTCCTGTTACAGTTCATGGAAGAGGGAGGTTGGGGATAAAAGTAGAAAGTGAAAAGTGAAAAATCAAAAGTGAAAGGGGTTATTATCACCAAAACCAAACTGATCAATTTTTATGAGAGGAAAATCAATGCAAGAGAGTTGAACCTGATACTCTACTTTTGGATTGACCGAAAACAAGGTACGCTTACACAAGGCTTAATTGAGTTAAAAATGTATGAAAAGAAGCTGAAGCAAAAAGAACTTGCAAAATTGCTTAATACAACCGATACCAAACTCTCTGAGATCATGCATAATAAAAGAAAACCAAGCCTTAGTTTTTTAAAAGCCATGCATGAAGTTTTGGGTATTGATGGAAATTTGCTTTTGAAGATTGCATAGGCAGAGAGTTTCATTTCCATTACCTGATCCATCATTCACAATAAGACTGCACACTCTTACCTGAGAACGTGCGATGTGAAGCGTGAGGCTATGTACGCTGCCTTCGGGGATTGGTTCCCGGCCCCGGAGGGGCCATCGCTTTGTAGCCCCGGGAAAAACAGAATGTAACAGCAGCCCCGTAGGGAGCTGCGCCATTGGGTTGTTTCGTATTGATTGTGGTTTTGTATACAGGTATTCCGCATAAGGGTTGCCCCTGGCGGGGCAATGAAAAAAATACGCGTTTACAGGGCTACAAAGCGGTGGCCCCTCCGGGGCCAAAAGCTATGTGGTACGCTGCATTCCGGGATTTGTCCCCGGCCCCGGAGGGGCCACCGCTTTGTAGCCCCGGGAAAAACAGAATGTAACAGCAGCCCCGTAGGGAGCTGCGCCATTGGGTTGTTTTGTATTGATTGTGGTTTTGTATACAGGTATTCGGTACAAGGGTTGCCCCTGGCGGGGCAATGAAAAAAATACGCGTTTACAGGGCTACAAAGCGATGGCCCCTACGGGGCCAAAAGCTATGTGGTACGCTGCATTCCGGGATTGGTTCCCGGCCCCAGAGGGGCCACCGCTATGTGGTACGCTGCATTCCGGGATTGGTTCCCGGCCCCAGAGGGGCCACCGCTATGTGGTACGCTGCATTCCGGGATGGGTTCCCGGCCCCGGAGGGGCCATCGCTTTGTAGCCCCGGGAAAAACAGAATGTAACAGCAGCCCCGTAGGGTGCTGCGCCATTGGGTTGTTTCGTATTGATTATGGTTGCGTGTTGTTGGACCGTAGTATGGTAATATGGGTTTGCCGGGGATATTTTACCCAATAAATACGGTGCCTCCATGCGGCAAGCGGTACGGCATAGCCGGCGGTAACCCAGGTAAAGCCCAGCAGCAGCCCTGTTTGTGGAAGCAGTATCATAGACCATGGCCGCGTACAGGAGAAGGCCAGCAGCAGGTTGGGCGCCATGCCTGCGGCGGCTATCAGCCAGGAGCCCGCCAGTACGGGGCGCACCTGCGTTGCACGCAGTATCAACAGTTTCGGCCGGACATTGCACACAAAATATTCACGCAGTTCATAAAGCGCCATCAGCATGCACAGCTGCACCAGGAATGTGATGGTACAGTAGGCCGCAGGCCAGCCCGGCAGAGCTTCGGTTAGCGAGGGCGCTATATGCGCTATAAGGAAGCGCATGAACAGCCATACCACCACCATGCGCAAGGCATATTGCAGCAACAGGAGCCAGGCAAACAAGCGGGAACGCGACAGGATCATAGTGCCTAATCTAAGCATCGGGAAGCATTCTGTCAACGGGAAAAATCCCGTTATTTTTTTTATACCGCTTAACCAGCTGGTTTTGAATAAACTGTGCAAATGCAGGCTGGGAGCGGGTTTGCGGGTATAAAAGTGGTTGGGTATATTGAGGGTAGCTGATAGCTGTTGGCTATTAGCCATTAGCTATTAGCCAACAGCCATTAGCCAACAAAAATACCTGCCATATGGAACATCCTTTCACAACCGAAAACCAGATCCTGTACCAAGCTATTGTGGTGGATGATGGGCTACCTGAACTTACCGAAGAGCAGGAGAAGATAGTGATAGACCGGGGCAATACATTATCGCTCCGGTTCCTGCGCGATGCGCTGCGGTATGCCGGGAAACGTACCATGCGTTCCATGGTGCGTGCGGCACAGGCCAGCGCCTGCCTGCTCTTAGGCTACCTTCACCGCCGCCGGGAGCGCAATAAAGGCGATGTCTCTTTCCTGTTTGGACGGATAGAAACCTGCCTGGGCAGCTTCGTAGAATATCTTCACAGCGATTTCAAGGGGTATTTCAGCCATAAAAAGCCGATGCCCCACCAGCTCTGGCAGCCTGTGAAAGGGCTGGTGCTGGAAGTGATCGGCACCGATGCGCATACCGCACTGTGCCGTGATGAGCTCCTGCGTATAGCGCTGACGAAAGCGCTGGAAGAAAATGCCACTCCCAGCTGGGTGGAAGCCGATTACTGGAAGCGCATTACCGCCAAGCTGGCCGTGTTGCCCCGCAATGGCGTGGACGATGCCATGCATGCCGCCTATATCCTGATCACCTGGAATTTTAACAGCGAGCATTTCGTGGAGTATATGTTGCACCGTTATGCGCTGGCCATTGGGGAAGAGATGCATCCGCGGCAGCAATGGCATGAGAACCATATGACGCTGGTGCGTATTACAGTAACACGGAGGTATGCATTATATCCCAACCTCGTTTCCTGCAAAGACATGCTGCTGGCGCAGATCGATGAGGAAATGGCAGCCTGTACATTCTCGGAGCATCTTCACCGTACGCAACCGGCTATAGCACTGCCGCTCTCGGTGGCGCAGATAGGGGCGATGCTGCGGATGGCCTGTGATGCGGGGATGATAGAAACGGGTAATGTTTCTGCCCTGCTTTCCAGGGTTGCCGGGATGTTTACGAGTAAACGCAGCGGCAGGATATCTGTAAATAACCTTGGGCAGAAATTCTATAACCCTGAGCGTAACGCTGTTGCTGTAATAGCAGGCCATTTGCATCAACTGCTTAAGGAGTGTAGGAAACACCGTGTATGAGCGGGAGTAGTGAGTAGTGAGTAGTGAGTAGTGAGTGGGTGAATAGTACATTTCCTGGGGGATATAAGACATAAGGTGGTAAAATGACCTTAGATTATGACATGAAATGCATAAAATATGGCTTACTTTGTTACATAAAATCGTAAAAAATACCCTAATTTTATGACATGTTTGAGCGGAACATATTACAGAAGCTGAAAAAATGGAGGGTAAAAGATTCCCGTAAACCGCTCATAATCAGGGGGGCGAGGCAGGTTGGCAAAACCACGGTTGTACGGCAGTTCTCTGGTGAATTTAAGGGTTTTATCTATCTCAACCTGGAGCTGCCGGAAGACCGGAAGCCTTTTGAGGAATTTTCCGATTTTGACACCCTTCTGCAGGCATTATTCTTTTTAAAAAACAAATCGCTCGCTGACCGGGCCAATACCCTGGTTTTTATTGATGAAATACAGGAAGTGCCGGAAGCGATGCAGCAACTGAGGTATTTTTATGAGGATGCCCCAGACATCCCGGTAATTGCCGCCGGTTCCATGCTGGAAAGTTTATTCGATCCCCATATCAGTTTTCCCGTTGGCCGGGTAGAATACCTGGTAATACAGCCAGCTTCCTTTCCTGAATTCCTGGGAGCAACCGGGGAAACAGCAGCGTTGGAACAGCTGCAGACGATACCTGCAGCGGCATTTGCACATGACAAGCTGCTAAAGTTGTTCCGGACTTACTGCCTGATCGGCGGCATGCCTGAGATCGTGGCTCACTATTCGGATCATAAAGACCTGACGGCGCTCACACCCATTTATGAATCGCTGCTCGTTTCATACCTTGATGACGTAGAAAAATACGCCCGGGGCGGTTCGCAGGCAGATCACATTCGTCATGCTATAAGGTCCAGTTTTGCCGAAGCGGGAAAGCGTATCAGGTTCCAGCATTTCGGCAAGTCTTCGTATAAATCACGGGAAATGGGTGAAGCGTTGAGGACACTTGAAAAAGCCTTATTCATTCATTTGGTCTATCCGCAAACAAGTGCAGTTTTACCAATGCAGCCTGACACGGGGAAGTCGCCCCGCCTGCACGTACTGGATACAGGCATGCTGAATTATTTTGTTGGAATCCGGCAGGAAATATTAGGTACAGCAGACTTAAGCAATGTTTACCAGGGCACGATCATCGAACATATCGTGGGCCAGGAATTACTGGCCCGGCAATACAGTGCCTTGCATGGACTGGCTTTTTGGGTCAGGGAAAAAAATGCATCGTCGGCAGAAGTAGATTACCTGTTCCGCTATAAAGAAAAACTGGTACCTCTTGAAGTCAAATCCGGCTCAGCAGGAACATTGCGTTCCCTGGCCATGTTTATGGATAGTGCGCCTCACAATATGGCAGTACGTTTTTATGCGGGAGAAATACTGACCTCAACGATCACTACGCCTAACGGCAAGCCTGTTCGTTTACTAAGCCTCCCGTATTATCTTGTATCGCAGATTGAAGCATATCTCGCGTGGTTTGAGGGGCAAAAAGCCTGACCAGTACATTCCCCACATATTTTTTTGAAAATGCTATGACCATATTTTCAGCTAGTTACGGGGGCTAGTACTAGCGTTACTAGCCTTTTTGCCTTGTTTCTGAAATTAGTTTTGATCCTGTTAACAGCTACCGGTAGCGCAAACATTTTTAAACCATCAAAACTTTTTCAAAATGGCAAAGAATCATAGCCCGATACAATTGAGCGGAACTATCGGCGACCTCACATTTTACAGGACCCGTAACGGGTCTTTCGTTAAGAGAAAACCATCTCTCTCCAAGAAAACTGTTGAGAGCAGTCCCAGGTATTCTGGATTACATGCGCACCGGTCTGCTTTCGGGGAAGCGATCAGGGCGGCACATACCCTGCGGCGGCACTTACTGCCTTTTATTGGCATACAGAGAGACAGCACCATGCAGCGGCGGCTTAACAGGCTGTTCCTGCAGGCGGCACATCTGTACGGGATGACACCGAAAGACCAGCGCCATGGGCCTGGCATAGGGATCTCCCTGCTACAGGGTTTCGAATGCAACAATACCACCAGCCTTTCCGCTGTGCTGCATGCCGGCATCAGCGGCAACTTTGACCGCAGCATGGGGAATGCATCGGTATCCGTTGCCTCTTTTGTACCTGAAGACGCGCTGAAATACCCGGCAGGCGCTACGCATGTCCGCATTTCCATGGCAGCAGCGGCAGTTAATTTCGCCACCCGTGAAGTGCAGAAGCAGTTCATCGATGGCGATTACCTGCCGATCAGCAAACAGCCCACCGGTTCGCTTACCCTGCCGGTATCACTACCGGCAAACCTGCCTGACCCTGTGTTGCTGCTGCTGAAGCTGCAATACTTCCGGGAAGTGAACGGTGATATGCTGGAGCGGTTTAATGCTTCGTGTTGTACTTGCACTATACTGAAAGTAATTAGCTAATGTGCTAATGTGATGATTCGATAATGTGATGATGAGTCGATAACGGTGGGAAAGCAAACTGCATAAATGGTTATAACCCAGGCTTTTAAGCCGGGGACACGGAATGAAAGAGAAAGGGGCTTTAGCCCGGGCCTGGCTGATGAAGTGAGGAAGGATGAGATAATGTATGCAGCCCTCTTTCGCAGATCAGCTTGGGCTAAAGCCCTTTTTGAGATAGCGTGCCGGTGTCCCCCAACTTAAAAGTTGGGGTTATAGCTATGGCAGATCAGGTAATTAGCGCATTACCCTTATTTTTGACTTTTCACTTTTGACTTTATCACTTTCCATGCGTATAGGTTACGGTATTGATTATCACCAGCTCGTTGAGGGGCGGGATCTGTTTATCGGCGGGGTTAAGGTACCGCATGATAAGGGGGCTTTGGGGCATAGCGATGCGGATGTGCTGCTGCATGCCATCTGTGATGCCCTGCTGGGAGCGCTGGCACTGGGGGATATAGGCACACATTTCCCGGATACTTCTGCGGAGTTTAAGGATATTGACAGCAAAATATTGCTGGCCAGGACATATGAACTGGTGAAGGCCGAAGGTTACCGGGTAGGGAATATCGATGCCACCATTTGCCTCGAAGCGCCGAAGATCAAACCCTATGTGCCGCAGATGCAGGAAGTGATCGCGGGAATCCTGGGTATTACGGTGAAGGATGTTTCCATTAAGGCGACTACTACGGAGAAAATGGGGTTTGTGGGGAGGG
>DASVLZ010000236.1:0-2161 GCA_036384615.1 Sediminibacterium sp. | reverse complement strand
AACTGCCGCTGGTGCCAAATACAATACTTCCTGAATAGAAATTGCCCTTGCCATCATAGGTAGCCGTATATCCCCAGTTGCTGGATGTACTGCCGGTAAACGTGGAGAAGATCAGCGATGGGTCGATAACAAGCGTGGCATCATGCGAATAGGCCGCGTCCATTTTAAACGTAACGATATTCCCCTTCAGCTCAAACCGGCAGGGGATCTCTTTGCGTTGTCCATTGATCAGCTGGAATGTATAAGGCGCTTTCTCGGTTACTTTATCAACAGATGTTTTTACTACCAGGTCACCCTTATTCAAGGATAACCCATCCACACCATCAAAATACATGGCGATCCTTCCCACGTCCGCGCCGGGATGTACGATCATATCGTATTTCAGTACTCCCGCCGAAGTGTAGTAACGGATATCAATGCCGGGATACATATTCAGGAATGTGACGGCCTGGTATATGCGGCAATCACCCGCCCATTGCGCAGAGTCTGATCCGAGGATATAATTATTATAACCCGGCAGGGGTTTATCAGGAACCACTACCGGATCGGGATTGGCATTCAGGAAACGTACACCATATGCATGCGACCGCAGGATGCCGGGTATTGTTGCCCCACCCCCAGTTCCTCCACCACCACCTTCGGGCACGGGTATCTGGTGCTCTCCAGGGCTGCTCATGGCAGCAGTGGTATTCGTGTTTTTTGCAACGGGGTGTGATAATTCCAGCAATGCTGTAAGGTCTTTCTGGTTATGCAGCAATACCCGGTAACCATCTTTCTGCAGGGCAAATGCGCCCATGCTCATTTCGCCCTTGAACCGTATATTGGCATCCCACTGCCCCTTGTTCTCTACAAATTGAATATAGTCCTGGCCAAATCCATTGACCGAGAAGAGAAAAAACACGGTGATCTTTCCTATTGTTCGAAACCAACCCAAGCGCATTTTTTTAAAAGGTACGAATAATCTTGTCTTCCGGCAACCGCAAAATGCAATGCCTGTGTCCTTGTCTTTCGGGCCAGGAATACAGTGATTCAGGATATACGCCCCCAGGCGTTTTTATGCTTTTGTGAACGCAAAAAATCTTTCAGCGGTGAATGTATCGCCAATTTCAGTTCCAGGTCGCTCATCACCAGGTTTTCAGCTTCCGTTCTGGCCAATTCTAACAATCCTTTATCATTCACTATGTTGGCCAGCTTAAAATTCAGCGCGCCGCTCTGCCTTGTACCCTCGATATCGCCCGGACCGCGGAGTTCCAGGTCTTTCTCCGCCACCACAAAGCCATTACTGGTTGCGCACATTATCTTGATACGTTCTCTCGCCTCTTTGCTGGCTTTACTACCCGTTAATAAAATGCAAAAGCTTTTTTCGCTCCCCCTTCCCACCCTGCCGCGCAGCTGGTGTAACTGCGACAGGCCGAATTTTTCCGCGCTCTCTATCACCATTACCGTTGCATTGGGCACATTCACGCCCACTTCTATCACCGTGGTGCTTACCATAACCTGTGTATCGCCTTTTACAAAGCGCTCCATATTGGTTTCCTTCTGCTCCGCGGGTTGCCGGCCATGTACCATACTGATCAGGTACCGGGGTTCGGGAAAAAAGCTTTTCACCTGTTCATACCCCTGCATCAGGTCTTCGTAACTCAGCTTTTCGCTTTCTTCTATGAGCGGGTAAATAAAATAGGCCTGCCTGCCCTTATCTATTTCCGACCGCACAAAATCCATCACGCTGGCCCTTGCCGTTTCAGAACGGTGAACAGTGGTTACCGGTTGCCTTCCCGGGGGCAGTTCGTCCATGATGCTGTAATCAAGATCGCCATAGGCGGTCATGGCCAGTGTGCGGGGTATGGGCGTGGCCGTCATCACCAGTACATGCGGAGGTATGAGCGCTTTCTGCCAGAGCCTTGCCCGCTGGGCCACACCAAAACGGTGCTGTTCATCCACTATCACCAAACCCAGGTTCTTAAACTGTACAGTGTCCTCGATCACTGCATGGGTGCCTACCACAAAATGTATAGTGTCTTCCTGCAGTCCTTTCAATATCCTTTTTCTTTCGGCCGACCGCGTGCTTCCCGTAAGCAGGGCCACTTCCACGGGCATTTCTTTTAGCAGGCTGCTGATCGACTGGTAATGCTGCTGCGCCAGTATTTCAGTGGGGGCCATG
>DASVLZ010000235.1:0-3124 GCA_036384615.1 Sediminibacterium sp. | reverse complement strand
GTGGGTCTGATTTTGCTGCAAATGTAAGCTAACGGATGTTAGGATTACAAAAGACATTCTTTTTTCTTGCCGCAACCGGATGCCCCACCTATTAGAATAATCTGCTGCTTCATTCGTTATTCAAAGAAAAAACATGCCCATAAAAGTCATCATAACAGGCGCCACCGGTATGGTGGGAGAAGGTGTACTGCTTACATGCCTTGGCGATCCGGAGGTTGCAGAAGTACTGGTTATAGGACGGAAGCATTGCCATATATCGCACCCAAAATTAAGAGAGTTGCTGGTGCCTGATTTCTTCTCCCTGGCGGAATACAGGGAGCAGTGGAAGGGCTACGATGCCTGTTTTTTCTGCGCCGGCATCAGCTCTGTAGGTATGAAGGAAGATCAGTATACCCATATCACCTACGATACCACGCTTGCCTTTGCAAGCGCACTGATCAGTGAAAACGGGAGGGAAATGGTGTTCTGTTATGTATCCGGCAGGCATACAGACAGCGCCGGAACAAGCCGAATGATGTGGGCCCGTGTAAAAGGCAGAACGGAAAATGCCCTGCTGCAATTACCCTTCAGGGATGCATACAACTTCCGCCCCGGCTTCATGAAACCTGTTAAGGGGCAAAAAAATGTGAAGGGCCTGTTCTACCCTATCATCTGGCTCTTCCCCAAACTTTTCCCATCCAAATCGCTCACACTGGAACAGGTGGGCCATGCTATGATACATTCTGTTACAAAAGGCTATCCTGTAAAAACGCTGGAGGTGGAGGATATCAGGAAAATGAGCAGGTGAACAATATTCCCTCACCTTCGCCTGCCTCCCAACCCCAAGGCTCCCAGTAAACTGCGTGTAAGCACAGAGGCTGCGGTGCGGCCGGCCTGGCGGATAACGGGGTTATCGAAAAAGCTTTCTTCTTTGGCGGGCCTGCCGGGCGATGCTTTGGGTTGTTGCTCCGCGGTTCTTTCCTGCGCCTGCTGCAGTTTGGCAGTCAGTATTTCATAAGCGCTTTCGCTGTCTACCTCCCTCGCATATTTCGCATGCAGCCTGCTGTTCTTTACCACGGTACTTATCTCCTCTTCAGCAAGAATATCCATCCTGCTTCTGGGGCAGGCCAGCATGGTATGTACCAGCGGTGTGGGAATACCTTTTTCGTTAAGCAGGGTGATCAATGCTTCGCCAATACCCAGTTGTGTGAGCAGTGCATCGGTATCGTAGAATGCGGTTTCAGGAAAATTCTCGGCAGCCTGTTTGATCGTTTTCCTGTCGGCAGCAGTAAATGCCCTTAATGCATGCTGCACTTTCATACCCAGCTGGCTGAGTATGGAAGCGGGTATATCCTGCGGGTTCTGTGTACAGAAGAAAATACCAATGCCTTTGGACCGTATCAGTTTGATCACCGTTTCCAGTTGTTGCAGCAGTGCATCGGTAGCTTCATTGAATACGAGGTGCGCTTCGTCTATGAACATCACCAGTTTGGGCTTGTCGGTATCTCCTTCTTCCGGGCAGCTTGCATACAACTCTGCCAGCAATTGCAGCATGAAAGTGGAGAAAAGCTTGGGCCTGTCCTGCATATCGGTTACACGGAGTATGTTCACCATACCGCGGCCCTGGTCATCAATGCGCATCAGGTCATCCACTTCAAAGCTGGGCTCACCAAAGAAAACATCGGCGCCCTGCTGCTGCAGCTCTATCACCTTGCGCAGAATGGTGCCGGTAGAGGTGGTGGATATTTTTCCGTATTCGCTTTCCAGTTCCTTTTTTCCTTCATTGCCCACATATTGCAATACCCTGATAAAATCTTTCATGTTCAGCAGCGGCATCTGCTTGTCGTCGCAGTATTTGAAGATCATGGCTACCAGTCCGCCCTGGGTATCATTCAACCCTAATATCTTGCTGAGCAATACCGGGCCAAATTCACTTACCGTGGCGCGGAGCCTTACCCCTTTTTCATTGCTTAGCGTAAGCAATTCCACCGGGTACTGCTGCGGGCGGAATGGCATGCCAAGCTTGTTACTTCGCTCCTCTATCTTATCATTGCTGCTGCCCGGCGCAGCCATACCGCTGAGGTCGCCTTTGATATCCATCAACAGCACGGAAATACTGTTATCACTCAGGCATTCGCTGATCATCTGCAGCGTTTTTGTTTTGCCGGTACCGGTTGCCCCTGCGATCAGCCCATGCCTGTTCAGGGTTTTCAACGGCAGGCATACATCCGCACCTTCCACCACTTCCCCACCCAGCATGCCCCTGCCGATCTTTACTGATGCACCTTTACCCGTATATCCTGTCGTAACCGCTTCCCGGAAACTTTGCTTATCTGCCATAATCCTTGTTTTAGTGCATCAAATTACAAAAACAACACATTCTGTCATCATCCGCTCTGTTTGCCGGCATGCATTTTTCTTATATTCGTCAGTTGTTAATCAAAAAAAGAAACACTATGGAACAGAAAACAAAAGTAACCGTAGAAGCCACCATACATGCCCCGATAGAAAAAGTATGGGAAGCATGGAATGCGCCGGAGCAGATCGTACAATGGAATACAGCATCACCCGACTGGCACTCGCCCAGGGCACAGGTAGATCTCCGCGAAGGAGGCACATTCAATATACGCATGGAAGCAAAGGATGGCAGCATGGGTTTCGATTTCGGGGGTATATACAATACAGTAAGTATACATAAACTGATTGAATATACTATGGGTGATGGCAGGCAGGTATCGGTACATTTTACTTCCGAAGGAGGCGATACGCATGTATCAGAAACCTTTGATGCCGAGAATGAACATCCTGTGGACTTTCAGAAAGCAGGCTGGCAATCCATCATGGATTCGTTCAAAAGATATGTGGAGAATAAATAGCAGCACCAGCACACAGGTTCTTTTTACCGAATATGCCAGCGATTGACCGAATTACCCTGTAAAAACATAGCCGCTATTTGCTCATACTGCTTACATTGCAGATCACTCAACCTCAAGCTATATGATTTTACAACGTACCCGTGTGTACCTCGCTATGCTGCTGGCAGCCGGCGTGGTAACTACTTATGCACAGAACAACCCACCAGCGAGGACAAATCGTCCCGCCAATACCAACAATGCCCCGCGCCGCGGTTTCGGCGGAGAGCGGC
>DASVLZ010000234.1:0-1691 GCA_036384615.1 Sediminibacterium sp. | reverse complement strand
ATACACTGGGGGCATCATCGGTCTGCAGCTGGTCCAGCACATATTTTTCGGTTTGCAGTAACGCGCCGGTATTGGGGTTGAAATAGCGCCAGATGCCATTTTTCAATGACCTGCCTTCATTTTTCACCACCACTCTTTCATATTTATCCGGTGTTTTCGGGTCGGGCACATCAATGGTATCAAAGGCTTTATCGGGGTTCACTGCCCGCCAGTTCTCCTCCCTTTCCACGCCGGCAATGGTGAAGTAAAGACAGCGGCCGTTTTTGTTGCCCCATTTATAGGTTTCAACAGCCAGGGGATCGCCCATCAGGTTAAAACGTTTCCATACACCTTCTTTCCTGCTGTTGATGAATACGCCTTCCTCTTCATACCCCGGTTCACCGCGCAGGGGCGCCACATGCACTACCCATTTGCCCTGTTTCAATCCTTTCATATCCACACAATCCAGCGTATCACGCTTCTCACTGAGGCGATAGGTTTTGCACTGCGCATTTGCCGCTATTGCAAAAAACAGAAATATGGGTACCAGGAAAGGTCGCATGCGAAATTAAAATTACAGGTATTTGCGCAGGTGCGGGTGAATATTAACAATCAGATAGCGTAGTTATTTACGCAGTATCCAGACGTCCTGCCCGCCCATTTTCCCCGGATACACCTGGCCATTATCATATGCGAGGATGGTGAACAGTTGCTGCAGCCGTTCCTTCAGGAATGCGGGATGATGATAGCAGGCATAACACCGCTGCCCCGTATTCCCATAGGATTGCACGCAGAACCCTTTTTGCATCCACTCTTTTTTCTCCCTCCGGGTGAGGCGCGAAAGATAATGTGCGCCATGTGTGGTTAACATCGCTATGCCGCCATTGGCCAGCAGGCGATGTATTTCCCGGAGCCATGCATCCTGCAGGTCTGCGCTGATATGTGTGAGCACGGAAAGCCCGGTCACCAGGTCAAATTTCCCCGCAGGTTAAGGCGTTGGCGGATACGCTTCCAGTTTTTCGAAATGGATATCAGGATACTGTTGCTTATTCCATGCGATCATTTCCGCATCGGTATCCGCGCCATGTATGGTGGATCTTTCGAAATGGTTTTCCAGGTGTTGGGTAACCCTTCCCACGCCGCAGCCCCAGTCGAGAATATGTACCGGGTCGTGCTGCATGTACGGTTGCAGCCAGTCGGCTGTTTCCTGCGCCGTAAGCCGCCCGTCTTCCACAAATTTGCGATAGTGCAGCCGGTAGGTTTCATACAATGCTCTGTCGGGCGGCAATATAATCTCCGGATGCTGTTTGCGGAAGGAATGGTTGTCGTGCAGGTAACGCAAACGGGCAGACTGGAAGGCCAGCGCTTCCAGCAGGGGAAACCATCCCATTTTAGCGGCCAGGTATTTGATATATGGTTTCAATACGGATCAGGTCGGCACACATGTATAAAGAGGTCTTCTGTGCATACCCATCCGTAATATATTCCGTTTGTGCGAAACCATACAAAAAATGATGCACCGGCGGAGCCTCCCGTATGCAATATGTATCTTTGTATAGTAAATAAAAACATTACCATGAGCAGGGCATTTGTAAGAGAGGACAGCGAGCAGCAATGGCTGCATGAGATCCCCGGCACGGTAAGCGCATTGCAACAATACCTTACCCGTGAGAACGGCGGCGTGCGGATCACAGAAAAAGAAGTGCTGTTTG
>DASVLZ010000233.1:0-10491 GCA_036384615.1 Sediminibacterium sp. | reverse complement strand
CAACAAAGTGGGTGCTATCATAGCCATAGACCCGAGAACCGGCGGCATACTGTGTGATGTAAGTGCCCCCACGTATAACCCCAACTACCTTACAGGTACCGACCAGCAAAAACATTTTGCCGAAATGCTGCTGGATCCCCGCCAGCCATTCAATAACCGCGGGTTAACCACGCGCTACTCACCCGGCTCTACGTTTAAAACAGTGGCAGGGATTATCGGGTTAACAGAAGGCGTTATTGATGAGCAGACCACTATCAGCTGCCCCGGTTATTTTTCAGGTTGCGGAAATGGGAAACCTAAATGCCTGGATAAAGGTGTATTCAATTTCCAGGAAGCGGTGGCGCATAGTGACAATACCTATTTCTGTACTGTTTATAAAAGATTTCTCGAGCAAAGAAAATTTCCTTCCACGGATAGCGCTTTACGTGCATTTAAGGTATATGCTTCTTCTTTTGGACTGGGCCATAAGTTAGGTGTAGACCTTCCTTCTGAAAAAAATGGCAACATACCTCTTGCAGAAGATTATTACAAAGAATTTGGTACCAAGATATATCCCTGCTATACCATCTCCAATGCTATTGGCCAGGGCAAAGTGGAAACAACGCTTTTACAACTCGCCAATGTAATGGCCATTATCGCCAACAGGGGCTGGTATTATACACCGCATGTGGTTGATTCGATTGAAGGCGGTGATGAATTTGGTATGCTGGAACGTTTTACAACAAAACATTATACCGACAAACGTATTCCCGATTCCATTTATACAGCCATTCAGAATGGTATGCAGGCTGTGGTAGACTACGGAACAGCTGTGCGCTCCAGGATACCCGATATTGTTATGTGTGGCAAAACGGGTACGGTAGAAAACTATGATCATGGTAAAAAACAACCAGACCATTCTTTTTTCGGGGCCTTTGCGCCGAGAGACAATCCCCGGATCGCCATTGCTGTATTGTGTGAAAACTCAGACCAGGGCGCCCGCGTAGCGGCACCTATAGCCAGCCTTATGGTGGAGCAATACCTGAAAGATTCCGTCAGGGGACCTGTCAGGAAAGCTATGGAAGAAGAGTTTACCAATAAAGTATACATACCTCCCGTGATGAGAAAAGCCATGGAAGAACAGGATTCTCTCCGGAAGGCAAAAGCCAATGAGCGGTTGCTTGAGCAGAAACGAAAAGAAACAGAAGACCTCGATTCCAACAGGCAGGAAGGTCCGCAAACAGAAGAAGAACCGGTAACCATACCGGTAGCTCCCGCAAAACCGGCTTCTTCCCCTATCAAAAAACATGTTGCCGCCGTTCTTACAGAAGAAAGAAAAATCAAAAGAGCCAGATAAGCCATGAACAGAAGCAATACAGTTACAGAAGGCATTGACTGGGTAGTGGTATGGCTCTACGCTTTACTGGTGACCATAGGCATTCTCTGCATCTTCATGGTAGAGTACCGCCCCGATACCAATTGGCTCGCCAGTTTTATCGGAGGAAAAACCAACTACAGCAAACAGCTGATCTTTGCAGGGGTATGCGCAATGGCTGCCACATTCATACTGCTTACAGACAGTAAGCTGTTTACTGCATTGGCCAATCTCCTGTATGCATCAGGCATACTGCTTATGCTGGCCACATTTGTTATTGGCAAGAACATCAACGGGTCCAGGAGCTGGATACCGCTTGTTGGCGGGTTTAACCTGCAGCCTGCGGAATTGTGTAAGATCTTTACCGCCTTGGCACTGGCCAAATTCCTGTCGCGGCAGGAAACAGAATTTACCAAACTGCGCTCACAGCTGATCGCGGGTGCATTGATAGCGGCCCCCGCCCTTCTTTCCATTGCGCAGCATGAGCTCGGGCTTGCGCTGGTATATTCTGCCTTCCTTCTTCCCATGTACCGCGAAGGGCTTCCCGCACAGATACTTATTTACGGCTCCTCATTTGCCGTGCTGGTAATCGCCACACTGATCGTGGAACCGAATACACTGGCCATTGCACTCACCATCATCGCCATCATCATATTCCTGGTCATACGCAAGTACGCTAAAAAAAGCAAGGGACTATTAGCGCTGGTAGTAGTGTTATGGTTGGTATGCGTGGGTGTGCAGCGTTTCGTGGTTCCGTATATTTTCAACAATGTGCTGGAATGTTACCAGAGCACGCGTATCTACAGCATGGTGGGTAAAGATTATGACTGCAGCCAGAACAAGAAATCACAACGAAGGGAAGGCGAAAAGCGCGTAAGCCCGATGACTATAATGTACGCCAGAGCAAGATAGCCATTGGCTCCGGAGGCTATTTCGGCAAAGGATTCCTGAAAGGAACCCAGACAAGAGGTAAATATGTACCGGAACAGCATACCGATTTCATCTTTACTTCTTTGGGAGAAGCATTCGGACTGGCGGGGTGTATTGCATTCCTCTGCATCTATCTTTTCATGCTGTACCGCATTCTGCGGATTGCCGAGAGGCAGCGAAGTATTTTCAGCCGGGTATATGCGTATAGCGTGGCCAGTATACTGTTCTTTCATATTGCCGTGAATGTGAGTATGACGATAGGCCTCTTTCCCATCGTAGGAATACCGCTGCCGCTGATCAGTTACGGAGGTTCTTCACTTCTTACCTTTACTGTTCTTTTATTCATTATGCTGAGACTGGATGCAGACAGGCAGATGGTACTGAGGTGATTTTTCAATTTCCCAATTTCCCTATTCCAAAATTTCAAAATTCCGCCCTCCATGCAGATCATTCCCTTATCCGAAGGCGCTTTTACGGTAGATAAGACCAAGGTATTCGTTCCGTTTGATACAGAAAAAGACAAGCTGAATGACCGCCCTCACGGAAGCATGCTGGTAGAGATACAACCGTTTGTGGTGGTAACGGATAAAGACATCATCCTGCTCGATACAGGTCTTGGCTATAATGATGCTGATGGTCAGCCCCAGATACATAATAACCTGCGCAAAGCAGGCATTGATCCGGCTCGGGTAACCAAGGTGCTGATGAGCCACCTGCACAAAGACCATGCAGGAGGCATTACCCTGAAAAAACCGGGAAGCGATGAGCGTTTTATCAGCTTCCCCTATGCCACATGGTACCTGCAGCGGCGCGAATTTGAGTATGCCACCGGCGCGGGAACGGCCTCCTATATTACGGAGGACTTTCAACTGCTCGAAGATTTCAGCCGCGTAGCCTGGCTGGATGAGGATGAGGGAATGATCGATAACTATATCCGTTATGAACTCACAGGCGCGCACAGCAAATTTCACCAGGTATTCTGGATAGAAAATGAAGAATGGAAAGTTTTCTTCGGGGGAGATGTGGCCCCTCAGTTACAACAGATGAAAAGCAGGTTTATAGCCAAGTACGATTACGATGGAAAAAAATGCATGGAACTGCGCCGGCAATGGTGGGAACAGGGCGGCAAAGAAAACTGGACATTCTTATTTTACCATGATATCAAAACACCGGTATGGAAAGGCGATTGAATATCGAATATCGAACAAGAAATATTGAATGCAGAAATAACAGGTAAAGTCCGATCGATATTCGATATTCCTTGTTCGATATTCGATATTCAATGCCCTTTGCGCTGCTCGAACCGCTTCTGCAGTTCTTTGCGGATCACATTGTTAAAATCGCGCTCTGCGGTCAGGGCTTTGTTAACCCGCGCGTCTGAAACGAGTATTTTCCTGAACTCCTCCCTGTATTTTTTACGCACGCCCAGCAGTTCTTCTTCCTGCTCCAATATATCGGCTTTCTTGGCTGCGCGCACTTTTTTCAGTTCGGAAATGTAGTTGTTGTAAACAGGCCAGAATTTCTGTGCTTCATCAGCAGTAAGGCTGAGCTGCCGGGTAATGTAGGCGATCTTAAGGTTCTCGAGCCTGCGCGGCTGTCCATAGGCAGTACCCGCCCATCCCGAAACCGAGAGCAATACCAGCAATGCTATGAGTACAGTAATTTTTTTCATCTTCAGTTCGACAGGGTGGATACAGGTATCGCCATTTCTGCATCCGGGTTATCAACGAGGTAACCGGTCAGCTCCTCATCACTCATGGAATGTATATTATCCTTCACATCCAGCAGGATATCCTGCGAAGATACTGCCTGCAGCCTTTCAGGGTTGTACAGGTAGCTTGCCAGGTCGTTCTCGCTCAATTTCTGTATTTCGGAAGGCACATCCATCCTGCTGTATTTTCTGAATGACGGCTCGCCGGTAAACAGGAATGCACTGGTAATAAGCACGCCTGCCACCACTGCTGCTGCGGCATACTGCATCCATCTGCGGGCAGTGCGCAAACGCACCAGCCTGGCCGGCTGCAATACCGGTGGCGTAAACTGCCATTGTTCAAAATAACCTTCAGGCACTGTGTACACATTGCGTGAAGAGATGGTATTCAGCATCGGTGCCACAGAAGCCAGTTCGGCTGTTATTTCATCCCTGCCTGTCTGCTGTTGGATCTTCGCCAGTACACTATCGGCAAAATTGTCAAAATATCCTTTGGGTACCTGAAAAGCAGGTGCGGCGGCAACAGGCAATACTGTTGCATTTTGCAGGCTGTTCAGTATCTGCCCCGGCAAAAGCGCAAAATATGTTTCCGGCACCTTATATGGATGTCCCGGCCGGCCGGCAGCCAGCGTGGGGCTCAATCCCTGTAATTCAGTTAATATCTCTGTTTCTGATTCCATCCAGTACCTTTTGACATATATTGATCATGCCGGTTTAATGATTCGTCAGGAAATCCTCTATTTTTTTGGCTGCATGATGATAACTCGCTTTTAACGCGCCCTCGCTGGTATCCAATATGCGGCTCATTTCCTGGTAAGGCATCTCATCAAAATACCTTAGGTTAAACACTATCCGTTGTTTTTCAGGCAATTGCTGTATGGCCAGCTGTAGTTTCCACTCCAGCCGGTTGCCATCAAACCCGCTGTCGGCCATCACCTTATTGCTGAGGCCGGATGCTTCTTCTTCCAGGCTCACCGTGCCTTTCCGCTTCTGCTGCTCCAGGAAACTCAGGGCTTCATTGGTGGCAATACGGTACAGCCAGGTATACAGCTGGCTGTCTTCCCGGAAATTACCCAGCCCGTTCCACACTTTAATAAACACATTCTGTAATACATCATTGGCATCATCATGATCCACCACCATCCTGCGCACATGCCAGTACAATTTCTCCTGGTATTTTTTGATGATGGCCGTAAATGCCCGCTCTCTCAAAGCCTCCTGCCTGAACTGAAGCAGCAACTCCTTATCATCTGCATACATGCGGAACGATTTTTATAAAAATAATGAATCAGGGGGAAAATTGCAGATTGCAGATTGCCAATTGCAGATTGAGAAAATACCCCATCTTATTTCAATCTGCAATCTGCAATTGACCATCTGCAATCTCTTCGTACCTTCAATATACAGCAAGCAACTATGTCGTCATCTCAGCATATCACGAATTTCAAGCGGAATGTAACGGACAAATATGTGATCTATAACAGCCTGTTCGCCGCACTTCCTTTTTCCGGAATTGCCAATGTGGGTGCCTTACTGCCCATTTTATTACAGGCCTGTACTGATGGGTATGCCGAAGGCAAGGATCCCATGCAGATCATCGATCATTTCTTCAGCCAGCATACCCAGGTAAGTGCCGAAGCCGATAAGCTCGACAGGCTGTTCAAATTTGTACAATATATAGAGCGGCAGGTGGTACTGTTCGATGCCATTGAAGACGCCGCCTTTGCCACAGTGAACGACCTGAATGGCGCGGGCAGCCTCAAAGCCCTGCTGTCGGAAGCGGCTTTTGCCGGTAAAACTCAGGCGCTGAAAAACAAGCTGCGCAAATTCAGGGTGCGCGTAGTACTTACCGCTCATCCTACACAGTTCTATCCCGGCACAGTGCTCGGCATCATCCACGATATGGGCGAAGCCATTGCCCGCAACGATTTTCATACCATCAATCAATACATCGAACAACTGGGCATCACACCCTTCTTCAACAAGAAACAACCTACGCCTTATGATGAAGCGCTGAACCTGATGTGGTATCTCGAGAACATCCTTTACCAGTCAATTGGTAATATCTACAACTTCATCAACAGAGAAGTATTTGACAACACTTTCGATGGTGATAATCCTTTTATAGAACTCGGGTTCTGGCCTGGCGGCGACAGGGATGGTAACCCGTATGTAACGGCAGATATTACGCTGAAAGTGGCGGAAGCCCTGCGCAGCGCCATTATTGTTTGCTATTACAGGGATGTGCGCAAGCTTACCCGCCGCCTCACATTCACAGGCGTGGAAACGATGATGCATACACTGGAACAGCGTTTATATGAAAATGTATTCCGCCCCAATGAAAGCACATGCATTACACCCGCCGAGCTGCTGGAACAACTGGGTGCTATCAGGGAACTGATCGTAACAAAGCACCATTCATTATTCATAAGCCGGCTCGACAGCCTGATACATAAAGTAAAAATATTCGGAACACATTTTGCCGTACTGGATGTGCGGCAGGACAGTCGTATACACACGCGTGTACTGGCACAGATACAGGCAGAACTCAAAGCCAAAGGGCAGCAGGGCATTTTACCCGATGATTACGATACGCTTTCTCCCGCGGAAAAAATGAATGTGCTGGCCGCCATACGTACATCACTCGACCCTGATATGTTTGAGGATGAACAGGTGCGGGAAACGCTGAAAAGCATTCGTGTCATTTCCACTATCCAGCAACGCAACGGTGTGCAGGGATGTGAGCGCTATATCATCAGCAACTGCCAGGGTGCAGTGAATGTGATGGAAGTATATGCCCTTGCCCATCTCTGCAACGATGGCAGGCAGGAGCTTTCGATAGATATCATCCCGCTGTTTGAAACCGTGGATGACCTGAAAGCAGCAGAAAGTGTGATGGAATCGCTGTATGCATTGCCCGCCTATAACCAGCACCTGCATCACCGCAGGCGGCAGCAGACCATCATGCTGGGCTTCAGCGATGGTACAAAAGACGGCGGCTACCTCGAAGCCAACTGGGGTATTTATCGCGCCAAGGAAGACCTTACCGCCATCTCGCGTAAATACAGTATCAGGGTAAAATTCTTTGACGGGCGCGGTGGCCCTCCTTCCCGCGGCGGGGGTAAGACCAATAAATTTTACGCATCACTCGGCAACACCATAGAGAATGAAGAGATACAGCTGACCATACAGGGGCAAACGATCACATCCAATTTCGGAACCATCCAGTCATCACAATACAACCTGGAACAACTGATCAGCGCCGGTATCAGCAATGAGCTGTTTGCCGACCAGCGCATACAGATATCGCAGCACGACAGGCACCTGATGGAAGAGCTGGGGCAGAAGAGTTATGCCACTTACCAGCAGCTCAAGCAGCACCCGCTCTTTATGCGTTACCTGCAAACTTTTAGTCCGCTTAACTATTACAGCAAAAGCAATATTGCCAGCCGCCCCACCAAAAGAGGCGGCGGCACAGAGCTCCGGTTCGAAGACCTGCGGGCAGTGCCCTTTGTAGGAAGCTGGAGCCAGCTGAAACAAAATGTGCCGGGCTATTTCGGGGTAGGTACTGCATTGCAGGATATGAAAGAAAAGGGTTTGTGGAATGATGTAAAAGCCATGTTCCGCAACACGCTTTTCTTCCGTACCCTGATCGATAACAGCATGATGAGCATGCTGAAATCCAACTTTGCCCCCACACAATACATTAAAAACGATCCTGAGTTTGGCGGGATATGGGAGCTCATTAAAAAAGAGTTCGACCTCACCCAAAGTCTTGTGCTGGAATTATCAGATATGCAGGACCTGATGCAGGATGATAAGACCGGTCGCGCTTCCATTCTTATGCGCGACAATATCGTGCTGCCCCTGCTCACCATACAGCAATACGCACTATACCACCTGAATGACCCTTCCGTAAATGCGGAAATGAAGAAAGTGTATGAAAAACTGGTAACCAGGAGTATGTTCGGTATCATTAATGCGGCGAGGAATTCTGCATAAGTGTGATGTTACTCATCGCCGTTGTTGGTCGCCTGACCAACAACTTTCGCTCTTATGCCCATGCTGTTGGTCGGGCGACCAACAGCGCGCTAGTCTTCTGCCGCAGCAGTTGCAACAGCACATAATAACCCAACTTCCAAGTTGGGAACGCTGACGACATGTTGTTTTCAAAGGGCTTTAGCCCGTAATGGTTCCCGGAATAGGGTATTGTCTGCTAAGCGCATCATTCCCGTGCTTCATGATGCCTCTTGGCTAAAAACAAACTGGTTCAATTGGCTCATATGAGCCAATTGTGAGCCAATTAAATTGGCTTTAATTTATTGAAATTCAACGATATGAGGCTCCCGCAAGGGGATCTGGTGCGATTCTGGTGCGTATCTGCTGCGATTTGATCCCCTGCGGGGATGCTCTTGATAATGGGCAGGGGTATGAGAAGCGCCCGACTTCTCTGCCGGCGTTGCTGGCAGCCTGCCTGACCAACAACTTCCACTCGCCTGCCCATGCTGTAGTCTGCGACTAACAGCGGCGCGAAGGTGGCTCTAAGAGATTATTGAAGTCTTGCATAACCTAAGGCCTCAATATCAGCGCTACTTTTTGTCAGATATGTTTTTCCATTGGTCAGCACATACAAAGTGTCACAAATGTCAATAACATGCCGGTACATGTGGTCGGTGATGAGTATGCCTTTACGCGCTTTTTCTTCTGTAAGTAACTGCATGGCCTTTTCAATTTGCAGGGGATTTAGCTGTGTAAAAGGCTCATCCAATAAAGCGAACAAAGATTGGGACCTGACGATTATATACAACTCCAATAACCTGCACTCTCCTCCTGAAAGGCTGCCAACAGCATCTTTCTCCCTTTTTGCAAATTCCAGAAATCGATTTTGGAATTCGCTGTACTCCAAATCGAAGTCCTGAAATACACGCGATAGTGAAAGTGATTTGGGAATAAAATTGCATTGCGGTAAATATACAATCAGGTCAGGCCGTTTGAAGCTTTCAACAATTGAAATACGATCAAACCGGACTGACTTTTCGCAGCGCAGACTACCATAAATGGCTTTCATCAGGCAGGATTTTCCGTGACCATTTTTTCCTAACAATCCGGTTATTTTGCCGGTTTCACATTGAAGATAGATATCGGATAATATTTTTCTTTCGCCGAACTGCAACTGGATACCATCTATTTCTAATGTGTGATTCATTTACGTTGATATGCAAGAAAGATAAAGAGGAGAAATAGAACAAAATCAAAAGTTATCGTTGCCGTCCAGAGCAAAGTCTTTGAAATACCTAGGTTCCGATAGTAATAATATTCGTTTTTGTTATTCGAGTTCAGGAGATAATACGTCAGTCCCAATGTAACAAGCTTACCCCAGAAGATACCGAAGAATGTGGCAAAACCATACATCCAGAATGCCCTGAGACAAAGCGCGGTAATAATAACGGATAGAAACACAAAATTCTTATAAAACGTCCATAAAAGCCGTATGATTTTAAATAGCCGCATAAAAGTTACCAAAGTTTTCATGGAGTTTGCATTACGCCTGGCAGGGACAAGTATTAAAAACAAGCGTTATTTTTCCGGAACGCCTGCATTATCCTTCTGCCGTTGTTGGTCGCCTGACCAACAACTTCCATACCTGGTGCCCAATGCAGTTGGTCAGACGACCAACTGCGGCGTTAGCGAACCCGTTATTTTTTAGAAACAGGTGCATTATCCTGCCACCTCCATAAATGCAAACAGGCATAGGTCCTGTATGGGCTCCATTTGGAGGATATCTTCAGCATTTTTTCTTTCATGTTTTTTTTATCCGAAGGATCCAGCTTATACAGTTGTATCATCCCCTTCTGAATACCGAAATCATCTGCTGAAAAAATATCTTCACGGCCCAGGCTGAACATCAGCAGCATTTCCACCGACCACCTGCCGATTCCTTTGATCTGCGTAAGCAGTTCAATGATGGCTTCATTATCCATTGCCAGCAGTTTTTTATCGGTGATCTTATGCTCTATGCAAAACCTGGCCACATTATGCACATACCCCACTTTGGCATTGCTCAGCCCGATGGAGCGCAATGTTTCCGCCGGCGTATCCAGTACCTGTTGAGGCCTGGGTTCTTTTCCTTTATATAACCCGAGAAAACGCCGGTAGATCACATCGGCCACTTTTGTGCTCAGTTGCTGGCTCATGATGCTGGCCATGATGCGCACAGGAATATTGGTACGCAGCATGAGTTCATGCGTATGTTCTCCCAATGCTTTTGCCAGCTTTTTATCTTTCTGCAGATGTTCCCTGTAGTTCATACCATAAATGTAAGCTGATGCGGGATAGCAACTGCTTTTCTTAGCTTTACACCATGTACCGGGTTCTCCAGCTCACTTCTGACGGATCGCATACCATTGCTATACCTGAGCAGAATATCACTTACCACAGCCATCACGGCGCCATACAGGAAAGCATGCATGTATTCATACAGGCAGGGCTGGCTCCC
>DASVLZ010000232.1:0-7859 GCA_036384615.1 Sediminibacterium sp. | reverse complement strand
ACAGTATCAAAAACAAACGCAGGCGCCCGCTTACCCCGGCCAGGCTTTTCGGCAGGTCCATGATAGAACTGGGGCTTGCTGAAGGGCTGGTATGGGGATACGACCGTTACCTTAAAAAGGCCGACTGGGCATATATCAATTTCGGTACGATGGCCTCGCACCTGGCGCCTAAGAACTGGGAATGGGATAATGACCCCTTTCCCACCAACCAGATAGGGCACCCCTTTCATGGCAGTATTTTTTACAACACATTCCGCTCAAACGGTTACAGTTTCTGGCAGTCGATGCCCGCGGCATTTGCCGGGAGCTATCTCTGGGAAACATTTGCCGAAACGCAGCCCCCGGCTCCCAATGATTTTATCAATACCAGTTTCGGAGGCATCATCCTGGGCGAGGTAACCCATCGCCTCGCAGAAAAAATACATAACAGCCGCAGGCGCGGCCTCGCCAAAAAAGCAGGGGAGGTATTCGCCACTTTCATCAACCCGATGGATGGCCTTAACAGGATAATGGATGGCAAATGGGGCACATCGCCAACGGCCGCAAAAAAGCAGGACCTGCCGCCACTTACACTGGGCTGGGAACTGGGCCTGCGCAAGTTCAACGTAAACGATAACAAGATCCTCGAGAAAGGTAAGTTCGGCGTATTCGGAAGGCTTACACTGAACTACGGCTCGCCGGGTGTGGACTATAAAATACCTTTCAGTAATTTTTCCATTGTGGCGGAATTCGGGCAGGATGATACTTCACTGCTCAATATAGTAAGCGTACAGGCGTCGGTAACAGGCTGGAAGCTGGATATGTTTAACCGCTCTCACCTGGCCATGGTATCTGCCAACTACGATTATATACGCAACGAAGCATTTTTTTACAGTGCAGAAAGTGTACGTATGAATCTGTTGTCGGAGTATACTCTCAGCAGCAAAACAAAACTCAATACGTACCTGGGAGCAGGCCCGATCATTCTTTCTGCGGTACCTAATCCTTACAAAGACTACTTTGGGCGAAACTATGATTATGGTACCGGCCTGGCCATTAACGGGGGCGGCATTTTCAATTTCAACGACCGCGTTTTCTATAATATCCGGTACCGCGGCGGGTGGACCCATACCCTTAACGGCGCAAGGTCCAACTATTACCTGAGCGCTTTTACCAATGAACTGGGTGTACAGTTTTCGAAATACTGGGGCCTGAGCGCAGAATCCGGTTTCTTCGGGCTGAGAGGGTTTTATAAAGACCATGATAATGTGGTTAAACGCTATCCCTACCTGAGGCTTACACTCAAATGCAATGCGCCTATATAGGCAGTACATTTGCTTTACCGGTTACATCATTTTGCAGCCGGTCATTCCGCACATGAGGCCATCTGTTACAACATATTCATCAGCCAATACAGCACAGCTGGTACGTGGCGGCAAAGCATATTTTGATGCATTGCTGCAACTGATCCATGAAGCCAGGTGGGTGATTCATATGCAGGTATATATTTTCGGGGACGATGAAACAGGGCATATGGTTGCCGAAGCGCTTAAGCAGGCAGTGCAGCGAAAAGTACAGGTATACCTGCTGGTAGACGGATATGCATCGCAGCATCTTTCCAGAACATTCATACATGGCCTTGAACAGGCCGGTATCTCTTTCCGTTTTTTTGAACCGCTGTTCCGGAGCAAACATTTTTATTTCGGAAGGAGGCTGCACCATAAAGTAACGGTCGCCGATGCCGGCCGGGCGCTGGTGGGTGGTATTAATGTAGCCAACAGGTATAACGATATACAGGGCATTCCTGCCTGGCTCGATTTTGCAGCCGATGTGCGGGGCAGCATTGCCAGGGAGCTGCATATGCTCTGCTGGAAAACATGGAATGGCTTTTTACGAAAGAAAGAAAAAGGCCTCTACCTGGAGCAGCCCCCGGTGCCCGTACCGGAAAATGAGCGCATTGCCATACGTATGCGCCGTAACGACTGGGTGCGAAACAAGCTGCAGATATCATCCAGCTATATCGAGCTGCTCAAGCAATCGAGGCATGAAGTAACAATATTATGCAGCTATTTTCTTCCGGGAAAACTCATCAGGCGGCAGATCCGGAAGGCGCTGGCACGCGGTGTAAAAATACGGGTGATCGCAGCAGGTGTATCGGATGTGATGCTTGCCAAGGAAGCGGAACGCTGGCTGTACGACTGGATGCTGCGCAACGGCATGCAATTGTATGAATACCAGAAAACCATACTGCACGGGAAACTCGCCGTTTGCGACGATAAATGGATGACCATCGGCTCTTATAATGTAAATGATATCAGCGCCTACGCCAGTATAGAACTCAACCTCGACATACGCAACGAAGCCTTCACCCGCCATACACACGATATCCTCGAAAAGATCATCGCCGGAGACTGTGTGGAAGTAACACCCGAATACCACAAAAAATCAAGGAACCTCTTCAACCAATTCTACCGCTGGTTCTCTTACCAGTTTATAAGGGTGGCGTTGTTTTTGTTTACGTTTTATTTTAAGAAAGAGAGGTGAGGGGATTGCAGATGGCAGATTGCCAATTGCAGATTGATGTGATGAAAGGATCAATATCTAAATTCATAAATACAATCTGCAATTGGCAATCTGCCATCTGCAATTTCTTCACTTCAACCTCCACGGCGCCCTTATTTTCGGCGTTAGCAGCAGATTGGCTTCCGTATCGTTTTTGAATTTTTCCTTTGCCGGGTCCCATTCGAGTGGCCTTCTGAGCCAGTAGGCAATATTGGCCAGGGCGCAAACGCTGCTGGTACGGTGGCCTGTTTCCACATCGGCAACGGGTTGCCTGCCGGTCTTGATCGCATCCAGCCAGTCCTGGTAATGGTTGGTGCTGTTATAAACCCTTTTGGCTCCGGGCGCCAGGGTGGCAGTAACAATATTGGCAGGATTGCTGTCGAGAAATTCCCGGCTTACATCAATGGAACCTTTATCGCCGATAAACCGCACGGCATATTTCCTGCCAAAATCCACGTGCTTCATTACTATACCATTGGCATAGGTCATTGAAAGGCCTCTCAGTTCCGTACCGGCAGGCGGGTCAAATTTTACGGGGCCGCTCCTGTCCATATCCAATCCCCACTGGGCTATATCAAACATATGCGCCCCCCAGTCGCTCAATAATCCGCCGCCATATTCTTTGTAGTTGCGCCAGTGCGGGTAAATATCCTGCTCAATGGGCGGAGATAGTTCTGTATGATATGGCCGCACTACGGAAGGTCCGCACCATGCATCCCAGTTCAGGTAATCAGGTACAGGCATACCGGGAAGGTCAAATGGAATTGCCGGGTCGCCCACTGTTACCAGCACTTCTTTTACCTGACCTATATAACCATTACGCACCAGCTCCACAGCGGTGCGGAATTTTTCCCAGGAACGTTGCATGCTGCCTGTCTGCAGGATCACTTTGTTCTTTTTCATGGCATGCGCCATAGCCCTTCCTTCACCCACACTGTGCGCCATCGGCTTTTCGCAATACACATGTTTACCTGCATTGGCGGCCATAATGGCCATCACGGCATGCCAGTGGTCGGGCGTGGCGATCACTACTGCATCAATATCTTTACGCTGTAACAGTTCCCTGAAATCGGGGTAAGGAGAAAAGGTTTTGTACTGTTCCCTGTCTGTCTTCTGCGCTGCCAGTTTTTCTGTATGCTGGTGAAAAGCCTGCAGTTTCCTGCTGTCTGCATCGGAGCCGGCCAATACTGCGGTCTGCGTGTTCTTATGAAAATACTCCAGCAGTATATTGCCTTGTTTGCCCGTTCCGATAAACCCGAGTGTGATCATATCACTCGGGGCAGTATACCCGCGCCCTATTACAAACCTGGGTACAATGGTAAAGGCCACAGCAGCCTGTAACCCCTGTTTCAAAAACCGCCTGCGGCCGGAGGTGTCCGGTACATTGTTTTTCTTCATGGCATTGTGCTTTGATCGCGGATTTCACGGATTTAAAATATGATTACACAGTTTGCAGGCAGATAGGATGCGCATCATCCGAATATCTCCCGTGAAATCATATCCTAAATCCGCGAAATCCGCGATATTATTTGAATACAAGCCTGTCTACCGAATACTTTCCGCCGCCGGTGATGATCACTGCCAGGGAAAGCAGCAAGAAGATACAGGATAGTTCCCGTATGGCAAAATCAGCGCCGGCATGCGCCACAAAATACGCCACGCACATGTTGATCAGGATGGGGATGGCCGCAAGCCGTGTAAGAAATCCTATCAGCACCAGGAATGCGCAGAAGAACTCTGCAAAGATCACCAGGTGAAAAGACAGTTTTGCGCCAATGCCAATGATATCTGTAAACTTTGGCAGGATAGCATCATAATTGGCTATTTTCCCATACCCATGATACATCATGATACCGCCAAGTACGATCCTGAGCAGTAATACGGCGCCGTCATTACCCCAGGAATAGGAGCTGAGTATTTTTTTCATATGGAGGATATTGTCTGTTAAATATAAGACCAGTGCCCAACTTTTGCAAAACCAATGTAACAGGCCGCCAGGCGAAAGCAGCATATGCCTTAGAGATTCTCAAGCCCTTCTTTACACGTAAGAAAAGGTAAAAAGACGTAAGAACAGGGTATTCCTGTAATAGAAAAAGAAGCTGAATAGGGGCCCGATTGATGATATATAACCTGAAAATGTCTGCCGGGCCGGCCGTCTATTCATTATAAAAAGGTGCAGTACGTGCGCTTTTTCCAGGCCTTTTCAGAGGGAAATCACTATAAAGATACGAAAAAGCATCCAGCTATAACAACATGCTTTCATGCATAACGGTTACCTTATCCCGCATACTATAGAGAAGGATTCTGAATAGGCTCCTTTGGGCAAATAATAGGCTCCTTTGAACAAATAATAGGCTCCTTTGGCCAAATAATAGGCTCCTTGTAAACAACAATATACCCTGCGGCGGGTATTCACCCGCCCGGGCGGCCATATACTTTTGGTTATATTAAATCTTACCAACATGGCAACGCCTAAATCACTGATGGTATTACTGCTGGCCCTTGCCTGCCATACCGCTTTTGCACAGGACAATAAAGCACACTACGGCAGCCTCGGGCTGGGTATACTGATGCCGCAGGGTAAATACAAGAACAACTGGAAAAACGGTTTCCATGCCGATTTTACTGTGAATGCACAGCTGTCGAAAAAACTCTGGTTTACCGCCGAGTTTCCTTTTGAAAGCGTTTCTGCCGACAGTTCCGGCAAGAAATCCATCGGCATGTTGGGGGCTGCACCGGGATTGAAATTCTTCCCCGTAAATTTCCTCTATATCAAAGCCTCTGCCGGTATTCATCTCAACTATGTCAATAACCTGTACAGTGGTTTCGCCACCGGCTACCTTTCGGGAGGCGCCGGTCTCTGGTTCACTAAAGATGTAGGGGTGTTTTTCGATTACAATCTCTGGAAAGCTGCACAGGGAGGCCCCTATAAACGGTTTGAGGAATATATGAACCTGGGAGTGATGTTCGGGTTCGGGAAAAAATAAATACACCGCTGTACCCTCATAAACATTTATATACAGTAAACAGGAAGTATGTACAGGGCCATTTTGCTTTTTATAGCAGCAGTTTCCTTATGCCATTTGCAGGCGCAGAGATACCAGCGTAAACCGGTCACGATCATTCCCTCACACCGCATGAGCGCGGCTTCAGAGTTCATAGGAGATATCAATATCCAGAAAGGCAAAGGCGCCGATGTACAGATGGGCGATAGTTCCGCCACCATCTCACACGCCGCAGATGTGATCACGCATATAGGCATTATGCTCGACCAGCCTTTAACAGGCCACGGCCAACAATTCAACCTGCTCTGTGATACAAAAGCCATGGCAGGCAGCGCGCAGCAGTTGAACTATGCCGGGTTCTTTCTTTCGGATAATATATCCAATAAGATATTATTCTTTGCTGTGGATGCTTCCGGCCAGTTCCTGGTATTTTCTTTTACTGATGGCAAAGGCATCAAAGTAGAGAAGAACCTCACACCCAACCGGAATATCCTGCGCGGCAACGGGCAGGTAAACCACCTGCAGCTTTCCAACCGTTATGGCAAATTTGGCGACCTGCTTGCCGGCCCAATGGATAAAGCAAAACTGTATTTCATCTGCAATGATTCACTGGTTACCAGTTTTATTCCTGATGAAGATGCTGTATTCAGCGGCGCAGGCGTGATCAAGGGCGGACCGGGTACCGCGGAGATCAGCCGCTTCAGGCTTACGGAAATGGGATATGAAACCGTAAGAAAACAAATGTCGCTCACCGAAAGCATCCCCTGGATAGCAGATGCAGCCCCGCTTCATTTCGCACCATTCCGTGATCCGAAGTCAACAGACGTATATCCCGCCCCCACGCTCTCTGTTACGGGTGCCGGCAAAGCCGAACTGTCTGACGAAAGTATCAGTTATACCTTCAACGGCTTTGCATCCAGGCAGGCTGCTGAAAATGCCATGAAAACAGCTGTACAGAATATACTCTCCACCGGCAAATACCATACAGTTTCCTTCGCTAACCTGCTGGGCCTGCCAACATATAATCTTTCCCCTGCCATCAATGAGCAAAGCTGGTACGACCAGCTCATCAGCATAACGCCCGGGGGAGAAGGCAGTAACTGGTATTTCCAGGTAAAGTTCCAGTCTTATAACAACAGTAACAGGGGTATTCATCATGCCATCACAGGCAAGGCAGACAGGTCTTCCGCTTTTGGCAAAGCCATCACACAGCTGATCCGGGAAGGGCAAAAACAATTTGCCGGCATCCGGCTGCAGGAAAGCGACAGGAAACCCCGGGGTATGGAGAGTGATAAATGGTATAACACTTCGCTGGCATTGCCATTCACTACCCGGCAGCTGGTATCAGAGCCTGGCCTCGGCGCTTATTATACAGCGGATCTTGTACTGCCCGCTGATGTAAACAAAGACCATCCCTCAGAAAACTTTATGAAACAGCTGATGGGTACCCTTGGAGATGAATATGAATACGCGCAAAAGAAAATATACAACAGCATGGGATTCCCTTCCGGTAATGAAATAATATTCAGCCCTGTACTGCCGGGAAAATACAAACCCACGTTCCACCTTATTGAACACGTTTCACTCTTTGCCAATATAGGGCCGGATGTGCAGCTGGAAATCTTTACAAGCGGGTTATAGCATATGGAAACAAATGAACCGGGAATATCTACGCAGTATTGCCTCGCAAAATGAGTTTGTGATCGTAAGCGTATTTTATCAGGCCAAGCACACTGTTGGTGCCTGTTTTACGAAAGATGTTCTTACGGTGTGTTTCCACCGTGCGCTCTGATATAAAGAGTGTATCTGCGATCTGCTTATTGGAATATTCCTTCTCGATCAGCCCAATGATCTCTTTTTCCCTGGCGGTAATGGATATTTCTTCCGATTCTTTTCTTCTCTCACTGAAGCGTGCCAGTTCACTCAGCACTTCATCATTGAAATAAATACCGCCATCGGCAACTTTTTCTATGGCTGCGATCAGTTCCTTCTTGCCGATGTTTTTCAACACATACCCGGATATATCCGCCTCGTTGATCATTTCATCCACCACAGATCCCTGGCCACTCATGCTCAGGGCCAGTATTTTGATGGAAGGATATTGCCTGCGTATTAACCGGGCCAGTTCCTGCCCGCTCATTCCTGGCATCATAATATCGGTCAGTAATATATCAGCAAGAATATGTGGCAATGCCTGCAGCAATGCCTGCGGCGATGTACCTGTGAATACGATCTCAATTTGCTCATGTCCTTCCAACAGGCTCTGTATCCCATCAATCACGATCTGATGGTCATCCACCACCGCCACCCGGA
>DASVLZ010000231.1:0-4846 GCA_036384615.1 Sediminibacterium sp. | reverse complement strand
TACGGAACGGTTACTGCAGGTAAGCTAAGCAACCGTAAAGTGATAAGCGTAGAATTTGGCAAAGCAGATATTAAAGAGATGAGCGACAGCACCGGGCTGGTGTTCAAATATTCAAAAGTGGAGATTGGCAAATTATCCGGCATTGCCAGGGCCGAGTTCCAGTATTGCAGCAGCATTGACCTGCCGGTAGATAATTCGCTGAAAGAAGTAGAGATCAAAAACAATTATACCAGTCTTTACCTGCTCACATCAGGCGATTTTTCTGCCGACTATGATATTACCACCAACAATTCCAGCGCCACCGGCAAAAACCATATTGCGATACAGGAAGTAAAGACCGGCGCACCGAACAGCAATAACCGCATGGTGTATTACTCGCCCAGCCACCGCTACAGCGGCTCTATCGGCAAAGGCGGGGGAACCAGGATGACGATCAGGAGTAATTTTGGGAATGTAAGGGTTATGTGAGGTTGATAGGTTGATAAGTTGATAAGTTGACAAGTTGATAGGTGATCAGGATCCCCATTAGCTTATCAACTTGTCAACTTATCAACTTGTCAACTTATCAACTTATCAGTAATCTTCCTCCTCCGGGCCTCTTCTGCCGAAGGCGGCGCCTGCTGCGGCTCCTTTGTTTCCGCTCTGTTCAATTTCGCGGTTCATCTCATCGATATCCACAGGCCTCATGGTCTTATCGCCCATCAGGTATTCTGTGAAATAATCGGCCATGCGCCAGAAGAAGTATTCCGTCATATCACCATAGCCGTGGCGCTGTCCGAGCAGTATCACCAGGTCAAAGCGTTTATTGGCCCTGATGAGGGCATTGGCTACACGGATGGTTCCGGCGGGATGCACGTTGTTATCGATATCACCGGTTGAGAGCATCAGGTGTCCCTTGAGGTTTTTGGCAAGGTCCTGGTTCTTTTCCACGCTGTATACAAAAGTGGTATCTCCTTTATCGCCGATGGTTTCCTTCACGCCATGGTGCTGCTCGCTCCACCAGCGGTTGTATACGGAGTTATCATGGTTACCTGATGAGGAAACCGCCACTTTGAAGAAATCCGGATATACCAGCATGGCAGCAGTACTCATAAAGCCACCGCCAGAATGCCCGTGTATGCCTACACGGTTCACATCGAAATAGGGATAACGGTCTGCCAGTTGCTCTGCAATGGCTTTTTTATCGGCAAGACCATAATCGCGCAGGTTGCCATAACCGTAGTTGTGGTACCATTTGCTGCGTGAGGGATGTCCGCCCCTGTTGCCCATCGTGATCACGATAAATCCTAACTGTGAAAGGCGGTCTGTCCTGTCCATGCTGCGTCCAAAAGCCTTGTTCACCGCTTCTGTCTGCGGGCCGGGATATACATACTCGATCACCGGGTATTTTTTGGTGGAATCAAAATCCATCGGCTTATACATCACGCCATAGATATCGGTGATGCCGTCATCGGCTTTGAGCTTGAACGGCTGGGGAAATTTGTAACCGGTAGAGAACAGTGAAGAAAGATCTGCTGTTTCCAGGTCCATGATCTTGCGGCCATCGGCTGCATACAGTGTTGATTTGGGCACTGTATTCACACGTGAATAGTTATCAACAAAGAAAGTGTTGTTATCATTGATGTTCATCGCATGCTCGTATTCTCCGGGGTTGAGCAGTTTCAATCCTGTGCCATCGAAGTTTACGCGGTAAGCATGCAGGTAATAGGGATCTTCGCCGGGCTCCCTGCCATTGGCCGAGAAGTATACGATGCGTTTGGTTTCATCTATACCCAGTATGTTCTCCACATGCCATGCGCCTGAAGTGATCTGGTTTTTGAGTTTGCCATTCTCATCATACAGGTACAGGTGCGCCCATCCATCGCGCTCACTCCATTGTATCAGTTCCTTGCCTTCATTCACCAGTCCTACCCTTCTTACTTCAATATAGGTATTGAACCTTTCTTCGATCAGGGGTTTCACGGTTCCTGATTTGATATCCACCATACAGATATCCACTTTCTTCTGGTCGCGGCCTGTACGGCTGAAATAGAATTTATCGCTGTTGCCGAGCCATGTGAGCGGGCGCCAGTCATCATCACGTGCATTAACCTTCCCGGGATCGGCCCATATGCTCACATCCTGGTCCTTGAACATAGACACCTGCATCTCCTTTCCGCTCTCTGCTGCCACATCAAAAAGATATACATGGTCAACAGGCGCTTCTTTTTCACCCGGCATCCAGTATTTATAGGTTTCCAGTGTGGGCCTGGGGTTGGAGAGGCTGTTGATGACCCAGAGGTCTTTCACCTTGCGGTTATCTACACGCACGAGGGCAAAATGTTTGGAGTCGGGCGACCAGAATACAAAAGCGGGACGGCGTTTCTTGCGGTTGGCTTCCTTGTCGTTATTGTTGTCGCCATTGCCTGAAAGATTGCCTTCGGAGAAATAGCTGAAATGCTCTATGCCGTCTTTGGTAAGTGCATGCTCCACAATGGTGGAATCATCCTCTTTCTTCAGCGCTTTTTCATAGTTGGCCTTATCCATCCAGTACAGGTTATAGTTGCGGCCGAATACTATTGTATTGCCATCAGGCGAGATGGATGCCCAGTTGGGCCTGCGTTTGGGTTTTTTGAAATCGGTCAGTTCAACCAGTTCACCTGTATTGATGTTGTATTCAAAATAAAATATTTTCTTTTCCTTAACCGGGGGTGCGCCTCTCCTGCCTGTGGTGGCAGTGGTGGAATCTTTCTTATCCACATCCTGGGTACTTTTTACCTCGAACTGGATCCAGTTCTCGTCTTTGATAAAACGCATACTGTCGAGCCCCAGGTGTTGTGCATCAAAGGGGTCTTTCACAATGCGGGTGATCTTTGCAGCGAGATCTACATTGTCGAACAACAATTTTTTCTCGCCTTTCACCGGGTCAACGATATACCATTTTTTCCCTTCGGTGGTTTCGTACATGTACCAGAAGCGGTCACTTTTCTTAAGCCAGTGCGCATCTACGGCAGTGCTGAAGATCAGTTTGGAAAGTTTGCGTGGTGCAAACCGCGCGGCCTGCTGGTAATTGGCAGTAGTTACTGGTGTGTTCTGCGCGGTTGCAGTAAGCGCAAAAAACACACATAAGAGACAGACAATTCTCATGACAGTTATTTTGGTTTGATTAGAAGTGGGTGAATATAAAGCAAAACATATGATGCGCGAAACCGGTTATCAAATATTCGGCAGAGAGGCATCTGCAACCGGAGATTGTTTACTTTGCAGCAAACAAACCTATGCAGGAATCTTTTCATACAAGCCCTTCGTTTGCCATAGAGGCAGACCGGGATGATGCGCTGGCATGGTGCAGGGAGCAATTTCATTTTCCACGGTACGAGGATAAGGATGCCATTTATTTCTGCGGCAACTCGCTCGGCCTGCAGCCTGTGCATGTGAAAGATGCCATCAGCACAGAACTCAATACCTGGCAGGAAATAGCTGTGGGCGGATATTTCGGTGGCGCGCATCCCTGGCTCTATTACCAGGAATACATGCTGCCCACTCTCGCTAAGATCGTTGGTGCAAAGGAAACCGAGGTTACGGTGATGAACACCTTAACGGTAAACCTGCACCTGCTGATGCTCAGTTTTTACAGGCCCACCAAAGAAAAATACCGCATACTGATGGAGGCAGGCGCTTTCCCTTCTGACCAGTATGCCATAGAAACGCTGGTGAGGCTTCATGGTCTTGACCCGGATGATGCGATCATTGAAATAGCACCGCGGCCCGGGGAGAAACTGTTGCACACATCCGATATTACCGCCGCTATTCTCGAACACGGGAAAAGCCTTGCCATGGTGGTGTTTGGCGGCATTCATTATTATACAGGGCAGCTGCATGATATTGCCGCCATTACCCGCGCTGCGCATGAAGTGAATGCCGTTGCCGGGTTTGACCTGGCGCATGCAGCGGGCAATGTGCCGCTTCAGCTGCATGCATGGCAGGTGGATTTTGCTGTATGGTGCAGTTATAAATACCTGAATGCAGGGCCTGGCGCTGTGGGTGGGGCTTTTGTACATGAAAAACATGCCGGCAATACCCATATGCAGCGTTTGGGCGGATGGTGGGGTAATGATGAGAAAACCCGTTTCAGGATGGAAAAAGGATTTGTGCCCAAACCCAATGCCAGCGGATGGAATATCAGCACGGCGCAGGTGCTGAACATGGCCGCGCTGAAAGCATCGCTGGAGCTGTTTGATGCAACCGGCATGGATGCCCTGCGTACAAAAAGTATACGACTGACCGCTTACCTCGAATACCTGCTGCAAGAACTGCCCGGTCTCTCCTTCGAGATCATCACACCCCGCGACCCGGAAGCAAGAGGTGCGCAGTTATCGTTGTACTTTAAGGAGCGGGGAAAAGAAATCCACGATAAAATGACCGGCAGCGGCATCATTGTTGATTACAGGGAACCGGGCGTGATCCGTGTAGCACCTGCACCACTGTATTGCAGCTTTGGTGATGTATACAGGTTTTACGAGATACTGAAGGATTTTGAAACCACGGGGGAACGTATATGAACAGGCACCATCATTATACCTACTTAGCGCTGGGCGATTCCTATACCATCGGGGAGTCGGTACCGTTGCATGAAAGTTTTCCCTACCAGGCTGTGCAGCTGCTTCGGAAAAGCGGGTTATTATTTCATGCGCCGGAGATAGTGGCTCAGACAGGCTGGACAAGCTTTGAACTGGCGGAACATCTCCTGCATACGAAGCTGAATGATGTGTATGATTTTGTTACGCTTCTCATAGGCGTCAATAATCAATACAGGGGATTATCACTTGCAGATTTTTCCAATGATATCAACTTCCTGCTGCGCAAG